>JALSTN010000001.1 GCA_026983735.1 Saprospiraceae bacterium
CCTTATCCCGTTTACATTGCCAAGTGCACAGGTGGTCGAATTTACCTTTAGAAATGCGCAGGGAGATATCGTACTTAGAAAGGTTATACAAGGACAACGGGGAATGAATAGATTGGAATTTGCCCAAGGAGAATTGGGTACGGTAGAGGGGTTAATCTTTTATGAAATGAAGTCTAGTTCTTTCCGAGCAGTAAGAAAAATGATTATTATTAAGGGGTGATCTAGCCTTTTGTTTGTGTAAGTAAAAAAATCAATGGTCTACTTTCAAATAAAGAAGGTAGACCATTGTTGCTTTTGTGTATAAGGGGCGTTTAATTTTAGGCACGTGGACAAATTCTTATGGGTTGTATACCATCCAATAAAATATTCCCTTTTCGGCCCGTCTCCCCATTTTCATACCATGCTTCAAGATACAAGTACTTGTAATTTTTGTTAGGAGTAAATTCCAAATTGTATTTTTCCCAACTATTTGACTTTATCAGAGGACTTTCAAATATAAGCTGCGCCTGTTTACACTTTCTATTGCCTAACCAGACACGAAGATGAATGGGTTTTCTATATCCCGCGTAGGTTTTTGAATGGGCTAAGTAGATCGAAGTAGTGTAGCACTCCTTCTTTTTAAGGCGGGGGTGTAGTCTCTGGAGGATATGCTCATGTGAGCCATCAGCTCGAGTTATCAATCCTACAAAAGTTTCTCCATCTACAGCTTCTAATTCGACACCAAATGGTCCGGGAAGAATATCGGGGGTACTTCGTTCACTACACCGGTTCCAACCGGATGGGAGAAGAGCTTCTTCCGGATCTTCTTCAAAGGAAGGATTGTTTAAGTAAATGACTGGAGATTTAGATGGGTTAAAAACGGTTTTCTCTTTGTTCCAACTAATTGTAAGTAGGATTATTAAAAGAATCAAGTTCATATTCGTGTGATTTTAAATATAGTTGAGCAGGAATGGCTTATAAATAATACACTTCTGATGTAAAAATGGAACTTTAAGAAATACAAAAGTAGGAATTATTTCAGTTCTAGTCTCAGAGGTTTAATCCTCTCCTTAATGACATTTAAAATAATCAAAAGGTTGTAGACAGGATTTGCAGCGGTAAAGGGCCTTGCATGCTGTTGTTCCAAAGTTACTTAATAACTCGGTGTTTTCACTTTGACAATATGGACAAGGTACTGTTTTTGGTGAGTCAAGCACAAAAGATTTGTCTGACGTGGCTTGGACAGGTGGTGCAATTCCATTGTCGCGAAGTTTTTTTCTTGCTTCTTCAGTAAAGTCATCCGTCGTCCAGGGAGGAGAAAGCACATCGATGATTTCAAAAGCTTCAATTCCATTTTCTTGAAGTACAGCCTTGATATCTACTTTTATGAGATCAGTAGCGGGACAGCCTGAATAGGTGGGGGTAAATCGTATGGTTACTTTCCCCTCTTCTGAAATTTCAACCCCGCGCAGCATTCCCATCTCTCTTATGGTTAAGGTAGGTATTTCAGGGTCGAATACCTGGTCAAGGAGTCGTAATATTTCCTCTTTTGAAGTATGTTTTACCATTCTAATCCCGGATGTGTCCTCTGCAGACTTTGCATTTCAGCTAGTATATATCCCAAGTGCTCGGTGTGAATTCCTTCGGATTTTCCTTTGCGATCAATAAAGCCAGGAGCAGGGATTTCTAGCGTAGCCTGCTCAAATAACTTCTCCATTCTATTTAGCCATACAGGCCTTAATGCATCTAAGTCAGGACCGATCCCATTTTTAAACGCCCAACGATCGATGGGGCCCGGGGTGAGTGCTTCAAATGCATAATCCCATATGCGCCCCAATGCGTTTTGAGCTTTTTTGTGACTCTCCTGTGTCCCGTCCCCTAATCTCAATGTCCAGTTGCGACTATACCTGATATGATAATTGATTTCTTTGATCGCACGTGCAGCTATTGATCCGATCCGTGCATCGGAACTTCTTGTAAGCTCTTCGTAAAGTAACTGATGGAAAGTGTCAAAAATTACTGATCGAATTATCGTATCCGCAAAATTTCCGTTGGGCAATTCAACTAGTTGAACATTGCGAAATTCATGTGCCTCTCTGAAAAATGCAAGCGTGTCGGGACTGCTATTTTCCCCTTTTATCTCCGCGGCATATTCATACCATTGATTGGACTGCCCTAAAAGGTCCAAGGCGATATTGGAAAGAGCTAGGTCTATTTCCAATTCGGCTGCCACCCCAGTCCATTCACATAATCTTTGACCTAATATTAATGCATTATCCCCTAATTGAAGGAGATATAAATATAAATTATTTTCCATGTGTTAAAATTTTACATATTGTTAACTTCATCCGGGAGTTGGTAGAAAGTCGGATGTCGGTAGATTTTATTTTTAGCCGCTTCGAAAAGCGTGTCTCCATCTTTCGGATTGGATGCTGTAATTTCAATAGAAGGTACTACCCAAATACTATTTCCTTCATTTCTACGGGTGTAGACGTCCCGAGCATTTTCTATTGCCATTTCCGCGTCGGCAGCATGTAAACTGCCCGCATGTTTGTGGTGAAGTCCGTTTTTACTTCTTATAAATACTTCCCATAAAGGCCATTCGTGCATGATAGTTGTTTTTATTTATTATGAAATGGTTGATTTATTATGAAACGAACATGAATTTTATTAAACATAAATTTCACACAGAAGTATGTTTAAAAAAATTCATGTGAGAGCGCAGTGGTTACATAGCTGCAGAAAATTTATAATACATTTATTTTTAATTTATTAGAAATTTTTAAAGATATGAAATGGTTGATTGCTGTATGAATGCTTTGAAGATCTGTTGATAGATAAATAATTTTAAAATATTTATATAAATTAATATTTAATTATATAATTTCCTTAATTGACAGTATAATATTCGTAGAAAGCATTTATATAATGTTAAATGTCGACTTCTACACGAATACTCATAACTAAAATTAATTGCTTTTCTGCTAAGCATCCCACTAAATTCACTGCGATAGTAGGAGTGTTTTAATTATACTTATTTGCATATGCCACTGCAGCATCGCGTACCCAAGAACCATTTTTATGCGCCTGATTACGCACAGCAAGCCGCTCTTTGTTGCAAGGGCCTTTGCCTTTGACCACTTGCCAAAACTCTTCCCAATCTATCTCTCCAAAATCATAGTGACCTCTTTCTTCATTCCACTTCAATTCAGGGTCGGGAATGTTCATTCCCAAGAAGTTCGCTTGTGGTACGGTTTGATCGACAAATTTTTGTCTCAAATTGTCATTCGAGACGCGCTTGATTTTCCATTTCATACTATCTGCTGAATGTGCAGATTCACTGTCATGTGGCCCAAACATCATTAAGACAGGCCACCACCATCTGTCAATGGCATCTTGTAGCATGTCTTGTTGCGCCTTGGAGCCTCTCGCAAGTTGTAAGCAAATATCATATCCCTGCCTTTGATGAAAACTCTCTTCCTTGCATATCCTGATCATGGCTCTGCTATAGGGCCCATAGGAAGTGCGTTGTAAGGCTACCTGATTGACAATCGCTGCTCCATCCACTAACCACCCGATAACCCCCATGTCCGCCCAATTCAGTGCGGGATAGTTGAAAATACTAGCATATTTGGCTTTTTCAGTCAATAATTGTTGGACCATTTCTTCTCGGCTTATCCCCAGTGTCTCTGCGGCGCTGTAAAGGTATAGACCGTGCCCCCCTTCGTCTTGTATTTTAGCTAATAAGGCCATTTTTCGTTTGAGTGTGGGGGCGCGGGTTAACCAGTTTTTCTCCGGTAGCATCCCTACTACTTCTGAGTGAGCATGTTGAGAAATCTGACGAATGAGATTCTTGCGATATGCCTCTGGCATCCAATCTCTAGGTTCGATTTTGATTTCTTTATCAATGCGTTCTTGAAACGCTTCTTCTAAACTCTGAATATCTGCTTTTTGCATGGCAATCTATTTTAAGGCTCAAATATAAGTATTTTTTTTATATACAAACGAACAGTCGTTCGTATTATTCAAAAAAACTGTATTTTTCTTGATATTTAGTCTGTCGGATAGATTTGTATCAAAATTAGCTTGTTATGCTCAATGAAATTTTGATATCTTTGTTTTACTTTAGTTTTTTATCTTAAAACGAGTCATAATGAATAAGAATAGATGTGCTTGGGTCGGTAAGGACCCTTTATATATACGATATCATGATGAAGAGTGGGGAGTGCCGATTTACGATGATAAGACTTTGTTTGAATTTTTGATACTAGAGACTTTTCAGGCTGGTTTGAGTTGGATAACTATATTGAGAAAACGAGAAAATTTTAGAGCAGCCTTTGACGATTTTGACTATTGTAAAATAGCGAGATACGATGATGAAAAATACCGCGAACTCCTGCAAAATGCTGGAATTGTGCGTAATAAATTGAAAATTAGAGCCGCCATTACTAATGCTCAAGCCTTTTTGCGCATTCAAAAAGAATTTGGTTCTTTCTCCCAATATTTTTGGAGCTTTACCGACCATAAGGTGATTTACAATACTTTTCATGATCTATCGGATCTTCCCGCCAAAACGGCGCTTTCCGATAAAATTAGTATGGATCTAAAAAAGCGGGGATTCAAGTTTGTCGGATCAACCGTAATCTATGCACATATGCAAGCTACGGGTATGGTTAATGATCACACGGTAAACTGCTTTAGGTATCAACAGTTAAGGGAGGGCAAGTTTCGAATAGATTAAAATAGATCACCGTTCTGAAATTCTAACGATAACTTTTTGGGAGTATTCTTCTGATAGATTTCTAAAGGGAGCGAATACGTGGACAGCTTCTTCATAATATAGAACACCTTCAAGCACATTAGACCGATAATTTAGAGAGAGCTCACCCTAGTAGTATTCAGAATAGATATGTTTTGAGCATTTTCCGGAAGAGCTTTTTTTAGATATATATATCATTCTTATAAGTCAGTGAATACTAAATACTTGCTTTTTTGCCCCAAATGCACCTCATTGCGAATTCTAATACACATTGGGTAGCATAAAGTAAAGATATTAGTAGTATCTGTAGGTTTTCTGCAAAAGGTAGGGTGTATTTCAGACCAATGCGTATCTTTGTAGGGCAGTCTTTAAATTATAGTGAAGATTGATTGATAGGCGTATGAAATGAAAGCGCATGCATCATCTTTAAAGTCGCATATTCCAAATAGATGAATCAAGCATTTTTTACCGGTGAGATTTTTAAATTTTTTGGCCGGAGCATTAAAGGCGGGGATGTTGTAATTGGATTCTTTTCCTTGCTTTTAGTGTTATTTTTTTATGTCCGGTATAGAAAAAAAGTAGGACAGTACTTATTTAAATTTCATCAAATTGACCGCGGGGATTTGCGAAAATTTCACCGTTACTTGTATTTCTTTTTTATTTTGCTCTTAGCTTGGATTGTTTTGGGGATTGTAGGAGTAGATGCTGTCTTTATGGATAGAACATTCCTTTATCTAACCCTTCAAAATATACTCTTATCTTCCATCCTATTGGTTGGCGGACTTTTGGCTGCTTGGGTTTCTGAACAGTTATTTCGCGAATATTATATGAGAAAAAAGGATGGGGGAAAATACTTCATCTATGATGAGCGTAACGAAGCAGTCATGAGATGGGTGGGGCGTACTTTTGTGTTTTTGTTCTCATTGTCCTTTGTCTTTGAGTTGATACATTTTAATCCGGAATGGACCCTTTCTGTCACTGAAAAGGATGGCGAGACCTTTAAACATACGTTGAGCCTGATAAGAGTGTTAGGTGCTATCAAAATTATTCTTTTGGTCAGACTTGCCTTATGGTTTTTTCTTCATATGATGATGCGAAAGCTCTATGAATCCAAGGCGTTGGATGACTCTCACAGATATGCCATCAATAGATTGATTAAGTATTTTGTCTATTTGATAACCATTTCTGTGATTTTTGAATACCTGGGGTTTAATTTGACCTTGTTGTGGGGGAGTTTGGCCGCCTTGATGGTTGGAGTCGGGCTTGGTTTGCAGGATTTTATTAGAGATTTTGTGTCCGGTATCATGCTCTTATTCGAACGTTCAGTCGGGGTAGGGGATACCATTGAAATAGACGGTAAGCTCGGTCGTGTTCTATCTATCGGTACACGTGTATCCATGATTGAAACGAATTTTAAGGCTACCCTCATGGTCCCCAATTCAAAGCTCGTCAACAATACCATTTTAAATTGGTCCTATGTCGAACCCGTTTCCAGACTTGTCGTGGAGGTCAATGTGGCATATGGAAGCGATATCCCCCTTGTACAAAAACTTATGATTGAGGCGGCAATGGAACAGGATGAAATTATTAAAGATCCTCCTCCCATTGTCTTGTTTACCGATTTTGGGGAAAATGGGCTGTTTTTTAAACTCGTCTACCTGGCCCCGGATGCTATGATTCGTCCATTCATCGCCAGCAATATCAGATACTTAATCGATCAAAAGTTTCGTAAAAATAATATTGAGATCCCATTCCCTCAAAGGGATATTCACATTATAAAAAATAAAAAGCAAGTCGACTAAATCGCATTTTGTGGTTATTGTTGGTGTTATGGTTTAAGTTGTTATCTTGGAAACTCATTTAAAATGGAGTGTTTAGTATGACCGTTTCATATGTTTAAAAATTTCTAATAAATTGAAAATAAATGTATTACAAATTTTCTGTACATATGTAACCGCTTCGCTCTCACTCAAATTTTTTTAATCATCTTTGTGTGTGAATTTATGATTAATAAAATTCGTGTTCGTTTCATACCCTTAATAATTGTAAAATATATTAGTAGAATATCTATAAAATGATTCACATTATTTACCGGATATGAATAGATAATTCTCCTGTTTAAACACATTTTATAAATTTTAAATTAACACAATATGTTTAAAAATAAGTATTTAGTCCTCTTAGTATTTATCTCAACTTTTAGGGTAGCTTGTGCTCAATACCGCTTTGTGGATGAAACCATTTTGCCACACACAGCCATAGAATCTCAGGATCGGACAGGAACTTGCTGGAGTTATTCTACAGCTTCGTTTGTAGAGTCTGAAGTCATTCGCAAGGGACATAAGGCCGTAGACTTGTCTGAGATGTTTGTGGCGCGTAATGTGTATAAGGATAAGGCCAGAAATTACATGTTAAGACAGGGCAAAGCCAACTTTAGTCAAGGGGGGCTGGCCCATGACTTACTGAGAGAAGCGGGCACAAATGGGGTGATTCCCGAAGTGGTTTACTCGGGTTTACTCCCGGGCCAAACAAAACATGATCACACCGAGTTAGAACATGCGATGAAAGGAATGCTGGATGGCATTCTTCAGAGCAAAAAACTCACCCGTATCTGGCCAACTGCTCTGGAGGGAATCCTAGATGCCTACTTAGGGAAGGCTCCTGCTAGTTTTGATTGGGAGGGGAAGACCTACACTCCTGCCCAATTTGCAAAGGAGTTGGGTATCGCACCGGAGGAATACGTTACCATTACTTCATTCTCACATCATCCTTGGTATAGCCGTTTTGTACTTGAGATTCCGGATAATTATTCCAACGGGTCTTATTACAATGTCCCAATAGATGAATTGATTGAAATGGTAGACCACGCTATTGAATCCGGATATTCTGTTGTTTGGGATGGCGATGTCAGTGAGAAAGGGTTTAAGATGAAAAAGGGCTTGGCCATTCTCCCTGCCAATCCAAAACGAAAGGACTTGTGGAGCACTCCGGGTCCGGAACAACAGGTCAATCAAGATAGGAGGCAAGCCCAATTTGAGACGCTTCACACCACAGATGATCATCTGATGCATCTCATAGGGACAGCTAGGGATGCGCGTGGTGGTAAATACTATGTCATAAAAAATTCTTGGGGTGAGGTAGGTCCTTATGGAGGATTGCTCTATATGTCAGAACCCTACGCACGCCTAAAGACTGTTGCTATAACGCTTCACAAGGATGCGCTTACTACGACGATGAAGGAGAAGCTCCACATCCCTTAGTCTTTCTAAATTTATACGAATGCAGGTCAATTTAATTAGTGATACGGTTACGAAACCTACGCAGGAGATGCTCGAGTATATGATGCGTGCCGAAGTGGGAGACGATGTTTTTGGCACAGATCCTTCTGTCAATGAATTGCAAAAAAGGATGGCCGAAATGTTTGGGATGGAGGCTGGTCTCTTTTGCCCTTCCGGGACGATGACCAACCAAATTGCGATTAAATGTCATACCCGCCCTCTGGATGAGATTATTTGTGAAGAAGGGACGCATGTCTATCAGTACGAGACCGGTGGATATGCATTCAACTCAGGTGTTGCGGTCCGTCTATTGCAGGGGAAAAACGGTAAAATATCAGCCGATATGTTGACGTCCTGTGCCCGTCCACTCCAGGACTGGTTGCCGGAATCCCGGCTTGTCGTTATAGAGAATACGACCAATAGGGGCGGGGGAAGTTACTATACTTTGGATGAGATGCAGGCGATTAAGAATGAGTGCCGGAAACAAGGTTGGTATCTTCATTTGGATGGTGCCAGAATATTTCATGCCATAGTAGAGGCAGGGTATTCTCCAAAGGACCTCGGCCCGTTATTTGATTCGATTTCGGTGAGTCTTTCCAAAGGACTGGGGGCTCCCGTAGGCTCTGTTCTTTTAGGTGATGAGCAGATGATAAAGGCTGCCAGAAGGTATCGTAAAGTAATGGGGGGCGGAATGCGTCAAGCCGGATTTCTCGCCGCTGCTGGCATTTTTGCCCTCGATCATCATGTTCTTCGATTGAAGGAAGATCATAGAAGGGCTAAGCGTCTTGAAAGCGTTCTGAAAGCATTGGATTATGTATCTGATGTAAAGCCGGTTCAGACAAACATAGTAATCTTTGATCTCAAGGCTCCTTTAACTGCAGATGTCTTCCTTTCTTATTTGGAGGAAAAGGGAGTGTTGGCTTCCGCGTTTGGCCCTTCAACTATTCGATTTGTGACTCATTTAGATGTCGATGATTCTATGATAGATCAAGTTGTCGACGCTTTGCAGAAGTATAAGTAGATTCTTATGAAAATTAAAAAAGCCCTTGTTCGATCAAAGAACTAAGGGCTTTTTTGTTTTTAGTCGTAAATATTAATTAGTTTCTTTTAGCATTATCATTTGCATCGCCAAAGTTGAACATCAACCCAAATCGCAAAGTATTGGTCAATGGACTTCGAAAATACCCGGTCGGCACCAAGTAGGAGAAATCCATATTGTATTCTCTGTATTTGAGCCCTACTCCCATGGTAAGAAATTGACGGCCTCCCTTCAGATTATTTTCATAAAAATATCCTAATCGAATTGCAAATTGTCGATCATACCAATACTCTAATCCGGTAGAGATCATGATCTCTTGGAGTTCCTCCGTAAACCCACCTTGGGCATCTGTAAAAGAACCGAATATTCCTGAAAGTAGCGGTTTATCCCTGAAGTTGGGGTCGTAATTAGCAGCGGTAGAATCCAATTGAGGGGTAGGCACCAAGTACTTATTAAAGTCAACCGTGAAGGTTAAGATATTGTAGGCATCCAAATTGTAATCCAATGCTGCTCCTACACCCAGATTGGCAGGCAAAAAGTCCGAGTATCCTTTGACATAGGATATTTTGGAGCCTAAATCTGTAGCAGAAGCCCCAATAGTAAGGTTGTGTTTTCTTCCGGCTAGGGAAATAGGGGTTTTATAAGTTACACCCAAGTCGACTGCGACTGATTTCCCTGCATTTACTTCTTGTCCCCCTACTGTTTGACCATTGGCAAGATTCGAATAGATGAATTTTGCAGCAAACGAGGCAGAAAAATTGTCTGATAATTTTCTGGCATACGCTCCTGTAATATCGAATTCTCTAGGACGACCTGTTCCTAGAGATTGACCTGTATCGTCTGTAAAATCGATACTTCCTAAAGAGAAAAAACGCAATGCTACCCCTGCGGTGGATAATTTGTCTATTCGTTTGGTGACAGACAAATAACTGAGATTGATGTCGTCTATCCCTAAGGCTCTAAGCCAGGGCGTATAAGACAAAGCAATAGTTAAATCTTGATCTATGAAAGCAAGGTTAGCAGAATTGTGATGCATCGAATTGGCATCAGGAGATAATGCTACTCCGGCATTGCCCATCGCACCGGAACGTGAATCCGGAGTGATCTGTAGGAAAGGTACGGCAGTAAGCAAATTGTTGTAGGTACAATCCTGAGTGGATTCGTCAATATAACAACGCTTGTTTGGATTCCATTTCAGCTGTCCCTGAATATTTGGAAGAATGCCTATGAATACTAAAAGTGAGAAAATTGTTTTTTTCATGTTACACGATTATGTGTTGGTCGGTTATTTCTATTGATTCAAATGTCTTTCTAAATCATTTAGTATAAACACCTCTAAGATCGTTTTTAGTATAAAAATGATTTGAAAAATCTTGTTTTATCTGCAAGAATACAAGTATTTCAAATGCAAAGGTAGCAATATGATGTCGATTCTATGATATATTATAGATTATTTTAATATAACTAATTTACTCAAAGGGCTCTCTAGCTGGCTGGAAGGCTCACCGACGTGGTTGGCTTTAACATAGATTTTGTATAGGTATACCCCCCGCGCTAATTTGTTGCCAAAATCATCCCTGCCGTCCCAGATAATATCATCTACTCGATATCCGCTACTAATTGCACGGGTCTCAATGGTTTTTACAAGACTCCCCCGGACAGTAAAGATCTGTATCATAACGTCTAGGTCAGCATCAGATTGATTGTGCTCGAATTGAAAGGCCGTCAAAGTCGTAAAAGGATTGGGAAAGTTAAGTACGTGCTTTAGTGTAGGATCACTTCGGTCTATGACCACAAAGTCCAAAGTAGCTGCAGCAGAATTATTGGCTATATCCCAAGCCGTTACTTTTATCGTGTGCGCTCCGGGTTCAAGTTCAGACAGAGGGTATTTGATTTGCCCCTCCTTGGAATTGTCCAATGTGGGCTCAAACTGCTCGTTGAGAATGAGCTTTTCCTCTGATTGATCTAGCCTGGCTGTGATGTCATGACCGATGCTGCTTCCACTAAAATTAATGCCGTAATCGTCTTTTAATTTAACTAGTAATACTGGGCTTGTTCCCGCTATTCCTCCATTAACAAACTTTAAATCATTTATATATAGTTTTATCTCAGGTGGGGTGTCATCTACTATTTTGCCATCGCCTCCTCCACCAATTAATACATCATTTTTGTATCCTCTAGCCTCTCGATCTTGTTCATCCGTAGCGTAGTAACTCAACTTGCCCGGCCCAATTCTAAAATTCAGTTCTTTAGGTAGAATGAAGGAGAGCTTGAACTTGCCTTGCTTTATGGACACCAAACCCTTGTATAGAACACTGTTTTGCAACTCAAATGTGGCAATATTACTCCCTGCGTCATTGGCTCTTGTTCGCAAGGTGCCGGGTTTGTCAAACAGGGTGACGTAGAGTTTGCCGGTATAATCCGGAATGGGCTTTCCCTCATGATCTTGTATGATGCCTTCTATAGATACTTGCTCTAAGGCTCTTAAAGTGTCTTTAAAATCTTGCGCATCGATACCATTGATTTTAGTAGTCCGGACTTGATAGGTCGGTACCATTAAGTTCATGGCTGGATCTCCAAATAAGAAAAACTTTTGGGAGTTTGCAGAACTACCACTGTTATTGTTTTTACTGTCAGTAAAAAGCTTTCCGATCTTTGGGCGTTGACCATGGTGATCTTTGGTGATTTCTCCGATGATATAAGAGGTCAACTGGTAGTTGGAATTAGCAAATACAGCCCGCACTGTGGACAGAAGGGCACTTACTCCCCCGGTCGGATGAAAGATGGTTTGCTCCCCGACAGATACAAAACTCGGATCGTCAAATGGAGTAAACGAACAAGTAGCAGTGATAAAAATAGGGGTCTTCTCCTTATTGTTCCACTGTAAGATGTCATTGATCTGAAGAATGCGTTCTTGAGCCAATCCTGTTGGCCCCCCATGCCCTAGATAGGTGTAAGCGAACACCCCTTTGAAGATGCTCTGATTGATGGATTTTGTGACTTGAGGGTACCGCTGTCCACCTGAAGTATTAAACTGTTCGTAAGCGTCTAAGTAAATCTTATTGATATTGTAATTTGGATCTTTCGATTGGATGATTCTACAAATGTTCTCTATATCGATCAAATGTCGGTTGGAGTCCTCATCATCAGCTGTGACTAAAAATCGGTTTTTCCAATCCTTAAAAGTTTCAGGATCGGTCTCATAGGCGATAATCCTGTTGACAAACCGCAGGGCATCTTCATTATTCCGCGCTGGAATTCTACCTACAGATACATCCAGAAGACCATTCAGATTGTTGCCTTCATTGTCACTTATAAGACCGAAGTAATCATCGGAGGGAAAGGCGGTAATAGGATTTAAAGATTCCTTGGTTTCATAGATGGGCAAATAATTCTCCCGCGGTACATCTTTGTGAATGCCTCTGGCATCATAGGAGCCATCTCCAAATAACAGTACATATTGAAGGGATTTTGAATGCTTGTAGAGTACTCGAATGAAGTCCCGAAGTCCGGTTGGATCTGACTTGCCTGCAGAGAATTCATTGTATACTTGTGCGATATCTACTAGCGCCACACGGAGATTGCTGTAGCGTTCTCTATGTTGAGCTAATTTTTCAGCAGCCTCTTTGATGTCGGCGAAGTATACGATTAACTCGTCTATATCTTTTAGGCCATGGAGGTTTTGTTGGGCTACTGCTCCTACGGGTTCTGGTTTTAGAAGGCCGGCATCTTTGTTAAAGGCGAGGTGTTGCCAGACACTTTTATTAAGGACAAAACTCGTCTTTTGGCCACCCGATTCTTCTTGGGTCGGGAGAAGGATGGGAGCCAATGGGTCCGATATGTCCCACACCGTATATCCGCTTGGGGTCTCTGCCATCGTATAGGAAGCTGAGTTGTACGCTAAAGTGGCCGGATCATACAGCCGTATTTGATTTTCGTTGGCATAATTGTAGCGTTTTTCATGATTGATACTTATGTAGTTGATCCATCCGGAGCTCACATTGGGAGAAGTAGGGTAGGTGACCTTCACCTTCATGTCTTTCGGCGTGAAATGTTCATTAATAGTAATAATTCTAGCATATAGAGACTCGACACTTGTGATATTGATATTCGATATTCTTTTTTCAAAGGATTGTCCATCTACATCTAGAATAACTTTATTGGTAGAGCTATTCCTCGCCACAAATTGCATTTTGATACTGGCTTCAGCCGATGGATTTAAATGCAGTGTATTGAATTTATCACTGTAATCTCTTGAGCGCACATTGGTGAATTCTTCTCCTACCCATAATTGCCCACTGCCCTCATGTGCTCTCGAACGACCTAACAGGTTGGATTTGTCTTCTTCAAAATGTTGAAGATTTAGATAACTGTTGGAGACATAATCTGTTTGTTTAGGCACAGTAGCGGTCTGTATTCGCTTTCCCCTCTTCGTGTCTATCTTGATATAATAATAGCTCTGTAAGGCATAGATGTTCTTGGTGTAAGTATATTCTGTACCATCTTGTGTGAGTTCTATTTTATCCGGTCCTTCAGCATAGAAAAGAATGCGATCTCCCGAATCCCATTTGCCATCGTCTTCTCCCTCAACTCGTATGGATAACTCCTCCAAATCATCTACTCTTGGCGTTGAGATACGTTCAGGTAAAACTCCGCCGGGATGACCAAGAATACGAATATTGCGAGGGTCCAATCCCGCTGTCTGAATACCCAGAGACTGCAAAAACGCACCGTCAATAACATGAACCCCATAGGAGTTGACAGCTATTTTATAGACTTGTCCGTCTGCTAGTTCTGATTTGGTTTTTGGGTCTTCTCTGTATGAAATGGTAGAGGATTGGCGTTGCGCTGATATCTTGATCGATAGCTGAGCGGAATCCAGCCGATAGACCTGATCACCGATTTTATACAAGGTAGGGAAAGTCACTTCTCCATAGAATTGGTCCCCTTGCTGGAGGATACTGGTTTCCGGCGTAATTTTCGAAGGAAGGTTGACGGTGTAATCTGAGGGATAGTCGATCAAAGAATGTCTTATAGGAGATACAGTGGCATGAAGGTCCATGGACTTGGTAAGAGGGAAACGGTAAGACCAAGAAGGTATTCCGGGATGTTGGGTAAGGTGTTGTACTCCGGTAAAGGAGGGAATCTCCTTCGCAGATGTTCTAGTATTCCAATGTATAGATACCGGTACGTTTAAAGAAGATTGACCGGAAGCAATAAAACTCCAAGCAAATGCAAAGTAAGCTATAAATACCCATGGCGCTATGAATTTCCATTGTCTCCACCTATCCAAATACGTAGGTGTTTTGCGCGGAATCAAATGGATCGTTTTAGGTATGAAATGGTTGTATACTGTCATTGAATTTAGCTGAGTTAATACTTTGGAATACGCCATTTAAACGCTGTAAATTACTGAAAATTGTAAATAATCACCAATCACACAAATATTAACATTTGAAGTTATTTTTAGTTTTGTAGAGGTGCCCGGACGGAGTTTATCCCCTCTATCCTCCAAGGGGTTTTGTCGAGACAATTATTCTGAATCACCCCACTCGGAAAAGCGGGGAAGAGGGGGTTAAAAGCCAATAATGCTTGTCCCGTCTTTTATCGGGAGGTTATTTTTTTGCCCTAGCTCGGACAGACTGACCAGAAAACGACGATACATATAATAAAAAAAGAGATAAACCAATAGTTTCAATTATCTTAGCGACTAAAATCTATATGGATAAACAGAATTAAAAAGTGCTTGAAGAAAAAGGGGACAAGCAAACTGGGTTGGAAGAAAAACTTGTAAATTCTTACAACAGGTCCAACGACTAAGTGCAAAACGAACAGCAGCCGAGACTTGAAGTGCTTTTTGTAATTACCCAAATTTTAGAAGTATTACCAAAGGAATTTCTAAAAGACAATTAAACACCATGCCCTATAATCCTGACATACATCATCGTAATTCTATCCGGTTAAAAGGATATGATTATTCGCAGGCAGGGTTATATTTTATTACCATTTGTTGCCAAAACAGAAAACGGTTATTTGGCAAAATCCGTAGGTGCGAAATGATATTAAATGAAGCAGGCAAAATGATTGAGAAATGGTATTATGAATTGGAAAATAAATTTCCCGATATCCGTTGCCACGAAATGATAATCATGCCCAATCATTTCCATTGCATTATCGAAATCGTAGGGGCAGACCTACGTGTCTGCCCTAATAACAACCCAACGGCCGCAGAACATAACAACCCAACGGCCGCAGAACATCAAAACCCAACGGCCGAACACATTGGTTCGTCCGTACATCGTGTGGTACAATGGTTTAAAACAATGACCACAAATGAATATATACATGGGGTAAAAAAAATGAGTTGGCCATCATTTGATAAAAAATTATGGCAACGAAATTATTGGGAACATATTATTCGTAATTCCGATGAATATCAATCAATTTCTAATTATATCATTGCCAACCCACAAAATTGGAATGGCGATAAATTAAAAAAATAAAAGGTCACAATACAAAACCATAGTAGAATCAGAAATATTATAATATTTGACAGATACAACAAGTAGACAGAAGCGTATAAATCACAGGCAAGCTATCAGACCTTCTCGGCATTGGAGCGAGAATTTATCCGAGATTTACTCCATCATGGATAGGTGAATCCAACAAACCTAAAAATCCGCGAAGCCATGCTTACCACCAATGTGAAGGGGCAACTTTAAGCTTTGAACGACATGGCATTAGCCAATGCTGAATGGGCACATGTTGTAGAAGAATAACTCCGGACGGTAGCATTATTGACAAAGCAAGATAGGTACATGATGACTATATCTAGGATTTTGTGTTTGATGTAGGGCATATTCATAACATCTACTTATTGGATAAAAAAATCCTATGCAACTGTGTAATTCGGTTCGAATGGTGCCAGTGATTTCGGGCAAATAGTGCTGATGATTTGGGTTTAAATTTCGGGGCTCCTACAATAATAGTTGGGGGAAATTCGTACATAATGGAAGACAAGCCTTTAGAATTTAAAGTAGTCTGTGTGATTCGTGTGTTAACAATATGATGTATCTTTGAGGGTATTGTCCACTTAATTGCTAATGAGAATGTTGCTAAAACTTGATACAGAAACGTGGTTTCTCGATGAGCCGAGGCAGGCGCATTGGTGGTTAATAGCATTTTTGACATGGGGGTCTTTCTTCCCATCCACTTCCGGGCAAGATCCTTTTTTTAGTCAGTTTTTTAATGCACCGGTATATATGAATTCCGCTTTTTCGGGCATATCCGAACAGTATAATTTTTCGTTAAATTATCGCAATCAGGCTCCGTTTTTCTCAGACCTGCTACAAGTGTATAATAGTTATTCCTTTACCGCAGACAAGTTTTATAAATCATACAATAGTGGACTAGGAGTTAGCTTCTCTGGAAGCCAGTCAGGAGCGGGGTTGATAGGTACACTGAATGGCGCCATCTCTTATTCCTACAGAGTGCGTCTAAGCGGGGAGAATTATGTGAGAGGAGGAATGGAAATCGGATTTATTTCCAGAAAGTATGGATGGAATAAGTTCCTTTTTCCCGATCAATTGGCCCCGATCATTCAAGGAGGAGCGGCAGGGACGACGAATGAGCTGCCCAACGACCAATTTTCAGTTCTCCAACCGGATTTTTCATTCGGCATTTTGTTTCACAGTCCTGTATATTATGCAGGTATCTCATGGAAGCATTTGAATACTCCCGATCTGTCTATTTTGCGCCTTCGTCCTCAAGAATCACGGAATATTCCCCTTCCTCTTCGATGGAGTGTACACGGTGGGTATAAATGGATATTATCTGGTGGTAATATTTCGGCATCTTACTTATCGCTCAATGGTGTATATGTACAACAAGCTGCCCTTCGTCAGTTAAATATTACAGCATTGTATAAATTTAGCAGGATTTTTGCAGGAGTAGGTCTTAGACACGCATTTCAAAATGTAGATGCAGCGATTCTTTCGACAGGTATATTGATAGATCATTTGAATATTGGTTATAGTTTTGATTGGACGCTGTCTAAGTTTGGTGTAGGTAATGGAGGAAATCACGAGGTGAGTTTGAGGTACCGATTAGGAGATCCGGTCAGCGAGGAAGGAAAGACGGAGTGTTATAGCTTTTACTAAGGTTGTCAAAGTTTTATCTCAGTTAGATTGGAATATAGGGAAGTGTCCTGTTTTAGAAGGAATGGTCATCTGTATTTTTGTGGTATGAAATGATACTTTTTTTAAGAAAAAAGAGAAAAAAAATAAAGAATTGTAAAAAATTCGTACATTTGTTGCCTTAATTGAAAAAACGTTTACTATTATGAAATTGAAATTATTTGGTACCGTGCTGGCTTTGGCTGTTATGCTGACCTCCCAGAGTTGTAAGCACACCGAAAAATCCAGTACCACTGGATGGCATTACAATGAAACTGAGTGGGGTGGATTTGAAAAATTGGATTATGAGGATCAAATTACAGGACCTAATCTGGTGTTTGTTGAAGGGGGAACCTTTACAATGGGGCAAGTACAGGAAGATGTGCCTTATGATTGGAATAATATCCCTAGAAGAGTGACGGTTTCGTCTTTCTACATGGATGAAACTGAAGTATCCAATATCGCATATAGAGAGTACATTTACTATCTCAATCGAGTATATGGAACCAATTACCCGGAAAGGGTTAAAAAAGCTTTACCTGACACCTTGGTCTGGAGAGATGAGCTTACCTATAATGAACCCTTTGTGGAGACATATTTCCGTCACCCCAATTATGATGAATATCCTGTAGTGGGTGTAAATTGGCTTCAAGCTACTGATTATTGTAAGTGGAGAACCGATGTCGTTAATGAAATGATTCTGATCGAACGTGGAATTCTCAACCCCAATCCTGATCAAATGGACTCAGATGTATTTACATCCAAAACGTATTTGGCCGGGCTGTATCAAGGAAGCGTAAAGAAAAATTTACCTGATTTGAAGACAGGGGGTGAAAGACCCGTACGATTTGAAGATGGAATTTTACTTCCCGATTATCGGCTTCCGACGGAGGCGGAATGGGAGTACGCAGCTCTAGGGCTGGTAGGCAACAATTCCTTCTCTGGAGATGAAGTAATTACTAATAGAAGAATTTATCCGTGGAATGGATTCGGTTCAAGATACCGAAAACATGATAGAAAACAAGGAGACTTCTTAGCTAACTTTAAAAGAGGGGCAGGTGATTATATGGGGATAGCTGGTGCATTGAATGATGCGGCTCACATAACGGCTCCTGTCAAGTCCTTTATGCCCAATGATTATGGACTGTATAATATGGCCGGCAATGTATCCGAATGGACTTCTGATGTTTATCGTCCATTAACGGCAGAAACATTATTCGATGAGGAAAACCATGATCTTAACCCATATCGAGGAAATGAATTTAAAGAAATCCTTAGAGATGAAAATGGTACCCCGGTCAAAGATAGTCTTGGTCATATGGTGTATTTTGTACCGGATGATACTACTGCGGCAAGAAGAGAAAATTACAAACGTAATTACTTGAAAAACTATCAGGATGGTGATGATGAATTTATCAAATATAACTATGGTAAGAGTTCGTTAGTGAACGATAAGTCGAGAGTAGTCAAAGGAGGATCTTGGGCAGATAGAATATATTGGATGTCTCCCGGAACCAGAAGGTTTAAAGATGAAGATAAGGCAGATCGTACCATTGGTTTTAGATGCGCCATGACCAGAACAGGTTCGCCAAAGGAAAATGGAGATCCTGCCGGTAAATACTTTAAATCAAAGAAGAAGGTTAAGAGGAAATATGATTAATCCCTCTGATTAATTAAAGATATAACATAAAAGTCCTTTCCTTTGCGGGAAAGGACTTTTCTATTATGAGGTCTATTCTATTTAACCACTTACAATTCAGATCTACGCATGAATCGAAAAGCGATATTCGAACTGTTCATGGAAAGTGATGGGATCGCAACGGACTCCAGATCTATACGACGGGGACAGCTTTACTTTGCTCTGAAAGGTGAGCGATTTGACGGCAATTTATTTGCGGAATCTGCTTTGGAAAACGGGGCAAAATGCGCTATTATTGATGACCCTAAGCAGAAAAAGGGAGATGTATTCATCTTGGTAAAGGATGTATTGAAGACCCTCCAATCCCTCGCTGAGGATTATCGGAATTATCTTAGTGTTAAGGTGATCGGGATAACTGGCACAAATGGTAAAACTACTACAAAAGAGCTGCTCAATAAGGTTTTGTCTGCCAGGTATAAAGTGCATGCGACTTCCGGAAATCTCAATAATCATATTGGAGTTCCTTTGACGCTGTTATCTGCTCCACAGGATACTCAAGTGCTCATCGTTGAAATGGGCGCCAATCATCCGGGGGAAATAGCAGAACTTTGTAGCATAGCTCATCCGGACATTGGCTATATTACCAATATAGGCAATGCGCATTTGGAAGGGTTCGGGGAGATTAACCAAATATTTCATACAAAAAAAGCACTATTTGATGCAGTAGAAGAAAGAAAGACCGGATGTATATTTATTAATTTAGAAGACGCTCGTTTAAGACAGCTAGATAATAAATACGAAGGATGTTCTGTTCGTATCGGAGGAGATAGCAAATTACATACTGACGCTGTAAATACAAAGCAAATATCGTGTAGTCCTTACTTAACTATGCAACTCCAATATAAGAATATTTCTTACGAGTGCTCCACCCATTTAATAGGCTGTTATAATAAGATGAATGTCCTGGCAGCACTGGAGATTGGGCGCTTTCTCGGTGTTACTTTAACAGATGGAATAGAGGCTATTGGTGGATATACCCCTAGTCAAAATCGCTCGGAGTTGAAGCGGTTAGGGCGGTTTAATATAATAATGGATGCATATAATGCAAACCCGTCTAGTATGCGAGAAGCTATTGAAAACTTTTTTCAGCTACCAGGCAAGGATAAGGTTATGGTCTTAGGGGATATGTTAGAATTGGGGGAGGAAGAATATCCTGCCCATCAGGAAATAGCAGACCTGATAGCGCAGAAAAAGTCATTGGCATTGTATTATGGTCCACGTTTTGGAAAGGTCAACTTGCATGGCCAGCGTCATTTTGAAGACGTAAGAGATCTGACCGATTATTTATCTGCGATGCCAGGGCAAGAGTTATGGATATTGTTAAAAGGATCCAGAGGTATGCGTCTAGAGCGCGTGTTGGAACAACTCCATTAGTCTTTCCGATATTGTGTTATGTGTGCACCCTACATAATCTTCATAAGAGCAAGCACGTAAAGGATTGCCTTTTTCTGGAATTGAATTTTCATGTTGTTTTTTTACCCACCATCTACCGGTTTGTTCACTTTTATAAAATATGAATCCCTCCTCCATATTATCTGGTTGGACCATGTATTTAGTAAAGTGTTTTTCTGCAAGGTTAGTTTCGTACATTCTATTCTGGTATCCATACATAAAATACCATATCATTTGGGCGATTAAGGCAGCACTTTGCTTGTGAATGTCATATTGAAGATCATAATTACCAACAGCAAAAAAACAGAGATTTTCGTTAAGGCCTGCGTATTTGGAAAGCTGGCAAGCTTCCTCTGAAAATAAGCCACTTGGATTGGATTTTAATTGTGCTGGAGCTTCAGCATGTTTGAGTGCAGAAAGCATAAACATCATAACATCTGCATCTCGGATAAAGGGCTCAGCTTCTTGGATAGCACTTCTTAATGACCCAAGCCTCAATCCATGAGTAAAGGGAAATAACTTTCTCGCATGTTCAATGTCTGAGTACTGTTGTTGAAATGCCAATACTGCCAAATCATCAATTAGTGGCACCTCCTTCTCAAAAAGAGGGTTGATATAGGAACGAGAAAACCCTTTGCCTAATCCTATTCTATCATCGACAAACAAAGGTCTAATGCGTTTTTTCATAACCTTTGAAATACCCTCGATAATAGCACTTGAATCTTCACTTTTAAATCCTATTAGAACAGGGTGAATCCCCACTTCTATTAACTCTTTAAAAAGAGGAATAGTGGAAGAAGGTTTGAGGTTGACAAGATTTCCAAGATCTGCAATCTCAACATTGATATCCGCAGTATTCATCCTGTATAGCGCACTTCTCACCGGGTCTGCTTGGTCACCGATCCCGATAATTGCTATTTTAATTCCTTTGAGGGATGGAGTATCCTCGTTAAAAAATCGAACCTGAGCCCCTAATTGGGTAGGGTCGTATGGGATTTCTCCCATAATTTTGCTTTGTTCTGTGGGGGTTAACCAATTTGCTATCATAACTAGTTTTATTTCCGCAAAGTTACATATTATATTTATTTCTAATGTAAAATAAAATAAATTTTTTTTCACTTATTTGCGTTGAGAAAAAAAAGTTTTGTTGGATGATTTGAAAGGAAAAGTAAAGATGAAATTGTGTTTTGAAATTATCAGGTAAGAAAAAATAACGCATTTCATAAGAGTTAAATATAAAATTACGTATCTTTGTGCTGTTAATTCAAAAAGGCTTTTTTTGGCCGGATATTTGATTAATAAAGGACGAACAAAGTTTATAAGCGTAAAACAAATCTACTATTATGTGCGTAAGGTACTGTAATTTAGTTAAGTATAATCTCCTTGTACTGTTGCTAACTATGGGGTTTTCCATAGTGGCTTATGGTCAGACAGGGGAACAAGACACAGTTGAAGTGTCTAAAACCACCTCTTTTTCAGCAGGAAGGGGGTTATTTGGAATTTCGGA
This sequence comes from Saprospiraceae bacterium, assembly GCA_026983735.1. Lineage (GTDB taxonomy): Bacteria > Bacteroidota > Bacteroidia > Chitinophagales > Saprospiraceae > JALSTN01. The sequence continues at coordinate 21,828 of JALSTN010000001.1, forward strand.
TGATCAGACCCTTGATCCTGAAAATCACAGACAATGGAAGACCGGAAAGGCGATTTATCCTTCAAAACCAAGGGATATGTGGGAGTTGGGTGTACATCTTGGACATTTCGCTATTGATGGAGATGTGGATCGATTGACCCCTTTCTATTCAGGTTTTGGGTTTGGAGTCCATGCAAGAAAATCTATTTATTATATTTTCTCACTTAGATATAGTTTGTTTTATGGTCAAGCATATGGTTTAGAACCTCAGCCCTATCGAAGTTCATTGCTTCCGGAGCAAGATGTGTTTAAGGGATATGGTCCGGAGAATGCTTGGTTTCCTTCCTATAGAACTCGGATGGGAAATGCCAGTATAGAAGTAGTTATGAATCTAGGTAATCTACTCTTTCATAAAGCGAGTAACAAATGGAATCTCAATGTAGCAGTTGGGACAGGAGTGGCCGCTCATGATACCTATTTAAACTTGCGTGATGAGAATGGTCGAATATATAATAATCTTATTGGATCGTCCGGATGGACGCTAGATAAATTTGATACTCGTCAGGGTAGAAAGGATATCAAGTCTCAGTTGAAATCTATTTACGACAATACCTATGAAACACAAGGTCCCAAGAAGAAGGGACTTTTTCGATTTCAAGATAAATACAACGTAAATGGTTCCTTTACTGTTTCTGTAGGGATATCCCGAAAGATTAATGATCGATTCAATATCGGATTGGAACATAAAGTGCTGACGGTCGATAATGATTATCTTGATGGAATTAAGTACAGAACCAATGTGGACCAGACGAATAATCTGGATATAGGACATTATACTCGACTTATCTTAGCGTTTAATGTCGGCAATAAAAAGAAAAAAGTGGAACCCCTTTATTGGCTAAATCCTTTGGATTTTGCCTTTAATGATATGGCGGAACTCAAAAAGAGACCTAAACTCGATCTCACAGATTCTGACGAGGATGGAGTGTTGGATATGTTTGATGAAGAGCCTGAGACACCGGCCAATTGTCCGGTTGATGTCAAGGGACGTGCCTTGGATAGTGATGGAGATGGTATCATTGATTGCAAAGATGATGAGCCATATTCTCCCTTTGGATATGATGTGGATGAGAAAGGGGTTGCTCAAATTCCTGATGATGTAAAACCACTTAATAAAGATGAAGTGACCAAGATTGTTGAAAATACAGTAACGGCGCAAGGCCCAAGGTGTTGCACACCTAAATGGTTCTTACCCATGATTCATTTTGATTTGGACAAGTACTGCATCAAACCTGAATTCTATCCGCATCTTCAACATATTGCTACTGTGATGAAGCAAAATCCTGACTTATGTGTTACAGCACTTGGCAATACGGATTCTAGAAATAGCAATGATTACAATAGAGTTTTGTCTTACAATCGAGCAAAAGCAGCCATCGATTATCTTACATCAAACTATAATATTCCTCGCTCCAGATTCAAATTAATGTACGGAGGAGAAGAAAGTCCCATGGCTAAAAATGCTGAAAATCTCAGAGGCAAAAAGAAAGAATATGCAGAGTATATCAATCGCCGTGTTGAATTTAGAGTGTGTGAAGACGGAGATGTAGATATGGCTAGGCCTGAAGGGCCTGAAGCGGGCCATTGTGATGAGTACAAACCTATGGACGACACTTATGTTCCATCGTCTACTAGCCCAATGTATAGAGGAAATAAAACATCAGGATTTTAATCCGAAGAAGAACCGATAGAAAGAAGGCGCATCTCAGTTTGTAGATGCGCCTTCTTTGTTTTACAAAAATTCTTTCATTTCCTACCTAAGAGCTTTCCATTTCCCCAGATTAGATTTCAACCTGTTTTAGATGGTCATTCCCTTTCGTCGTGAACAAGATCCTAGCTAAATATTTCAAGATTCATTGAAGCATGATTCTGCTTAATTTCTGTTAAAATATAGAGGTAATTCTGTGAGAATTGCAAATTTATTATATATTAGCGGCCAAAGTAATCGCAATATATGATCTGTCTGGTAATATAGTATGTACGCACAGATGTAATCTTCTAGATCTCAGGCAAATGATTTTTGCGAATTTCATTATTGTTCATAAATAAAATTCTTTAGCTATGAAGAACGCGTTAACCGTTGTGTTTTCTTTTTTGGTCCTAACTGCAATAATTGGTCAAAATAATATTTCTCAGCAATTTTGGCAAAAGAGTTCAATCTCAATTTCTCCTGCCAACTATTTCATACAAAATAAGCATCAACTGGGACTTTCTACCGGTACCACTATGGAGAAAATTAAAGAAATACAAGGGGTAAATGGCATGAAGCATCTCAAGTACCAAGAGTTATATAAGGGGCTAAGGGTTCTTGGTGGAGACTTTTATATTCACTCTTTGAAAGGAAATGTTCATTCTGTCAATGGATATGTGTGGAGGGGATTGGATCTAAACACTACTCCCGCCATTACTGCTCAGACGGCTATTGAACTGGCGGAGCAAGCATGTAATGTGACGATGTTGCAAAAGGAAGGATTGAAAAACGAGATCGAATATTCGATAGAGCACACACCGGAATTATGTGTCGCAGATCGGCAATATCCTAAGTATTCAGGAGAAGTCGCTTTGGTTTGGATGGTAGATATATCCTATCAAGCGGGATATCCTCATAAAGATAGAGTACTTATTGATGCCCATACCGGAGTATGGGTTACGACCATTCCCCTAGTTATGTCTGAAAATATTGAGGTGGAAGTTGCTACCAAATACATTGGAAAACGGTCTATCAAAATTGATTCTCTTGGCCCAAGTACTTATAAGTTGCAGGATTTTACTCGCGGAGAAGGGATTATGGTTATTGATGGTTATATAGATGATGTTTACACTTCCCAAGATAAAGTAAATTGGTTTATATATGATAGAGATTATGAGTCTGCACAAGATGTACATTATGCCATGGAATCCTATTATGACATGCTCCAATCCAAGTTTGGGTACAATAGTATTAATAACTCCGGAATGAAGTTAGTAAGCAATCTACACACTCTGGGTGAAAGAAGTTTTGTCAATGCTTACTGGAGCGGAGTGGAAGCGACATTTGGAGACGGTAACTGCCGGGGGTATGGTCCTCTGACGACCTTAGATGTGGTAGGACACGAATTCACACATGGTCTTACCCAATTTAATTCGGGGCTGGTCTACCAAGATGACCCGGGAGGGTTAAATGAGGCAATGAGTGATATTTTCGGTAAAGCACTGGAGTGGTATTACGATAGCGCTCATTTTACTTGGGAGATAGGAGAGGCCTTTATCCAGAATGATGATCTGGACCCATTCCGATCTATGCAAGATCCGAATAAATATATGAACCCCAAGTATTACCATGGCCAATTTTGGCATGCTGAGGTGCATAACTCTTCCGGCGTCCTCAACTATTGGTTTTATCTGATATCCGATGGTGAAAAGGGAACTAATGAGAAAGGCGTTGATTATGATGTTAAGGGTATAGGGATAGATAAGGCAATTCAAATAGCCTTTGCGATGAATACGCGTTATTTGACATCTACATCGACTTATCCGGATGCCGTAATTGCCAGTATGGCAGCTGTTGAAGAGTTGTATGGTTTTTCCGGAGAGGAGATAAAGGCGGTAAAGGAAGCATGGAAAGCTGTCGGATTAGAAGCTTACAGTGAGAAAGAGAACGACTTAGCGATCGAAGTGTTACCCCCTTCGAGTACCAATACATTTTTTGGCTTTTATAGAGCTTGTCAAAGTGAAATGCCGAGCTTACATTTTAGGATTTATAATCTGGGGACTAATACCCTGACTGCCGGGACTTCGATTCGTATTGATCTGACCTCTGCAAGTGAACCTTTTGTTGACGTAGTTCTGGATAAAGATCTTTTGCAGGGTGATAGTGTTGATGTCGAAAAGTCAGGAATACTAAACTTTGAACAGATGGCAAATCGTGTTTTAGGAGTTTCTGCTACTCTTCCCGATGATGAGTATTTACTCAATAATAGTTCTTCGATATCCTATTATGTCTTGGATAACCATGAAGGGGTTGATATATCTGCTAATGGTATTAGTCTGGATTTTAGTGAATGTATAGAAGAGGAAGAGGTGATT
>JALSTN010000002.1 GCA_026983735.1 Saprospiraceae bacterium
AAATCATTTTTTTCACGCCCACTTCGCTAAATGATATATGCTCGAGGGGGGAGAGTTTGGGGCTTCTGTCGTGTTTAAAGTCGAGGTTTTGGACGGTGGAGTGCGTTTAGGGCTTTAGGAGTTGTGTATAACCTTCTTTGTTCTTTGTCTTGATACAAAGAACCAAAAATCAAGAGCCAACAAATCATTTTTAACGTTGCGTGAGCATAAAAAAATCCTAACAAAATCAATCTCGCTTCGCTCAGACACGATTTTGTTTGATCGGATTTTTTCACGCCCACTCCACTAAATGATATACGCTCGAAGGGGGGGAGAGTTTGGGGCTTCTGTCGTGTTTAAAGTCGAGGTTTTGGACGTTGGAGTGTGTTTAAGACTTTAGGAGTTGTGTTTAACCTTGTTTGTTCTTTGTCTTGATACAAAGAACCAAAAATCAAGAGCTAACAAATCATTTTCACGCCCACGCCGCTTAATGATATATGCTCAAGGGGGGAGAGTTTAAACCTTTAGCCCTAATTCTCCCTTTATGTTTGAGTTTTGGAGAGTAGAAAGCATCTATTGTTAAGGATGCAAAAATGCACGGGTTGAAGATTTCGCTATGGTTCTGATTCGAGCTAAAATACAAATCGCCAAATCAATTTTAAGGCAGTGTCGTTGTTGTGGGGACGAAGCCATTCTACTTGGCGAATGGGTTTGTCATAACCTAGATTGTAGACAAAAAACAAATCCGACCCAATAACCGGAATCCAATGCAATCTAAAATTGTAACTCATGACCCCATCCAGGTCGTTGTACTGAGCAAAAAGAGAAGTGTTGAGCCGGGTATGAAAAGCGTAATTCGAATAGAAAGCAATTTCATTGGTGGTCACCTTGCCCTGAGGGAGAAGAACATCGTTGTGTTGATAGTCCAAGCTCAGATTGAGGTGTTTGTTAATGTTCCACCCCGCACTCAGACTGAGAGAGGAGAGTTTTCCGGTGTAAAAATCACCGAATTTGTATTCTATTCCACCCCAAAATTTTCTGGCGCTGTAACTCTCCAATTGAATTTCGTATTGATACATTTTGTAGCTTCCTATAGGAATATGCACTTCCTCCGTTAATTCAAAAGGCTGATCAATTCGGTCGAAGTTCTGTATGAGGTTAATTTCAAATCGGTCACCGGATTGGAATATAGCGCCGATGGGACGGATCTCATTTTGGATGGACTCTATTGCGCCCGTTGACCAAGTTCGGTAGACCGCAAAGCCCCATGGTTTAAAGAGCAGGCGTTGGACACCATACTGCGTAAGCCATCTCGGTGTAAACCGCAACCCCCAATACAATGCCTGAAAGTCTGTCCTTCTCAAAAAACCCAATGCCGGGTTAAATCCTTTTTGTATGCCTCCGATCCCTATATAATTGTCAATGAGGTCATTGGGGTAATCGATGATAAACCGAAAGGCCGATGCATTGCGAATAGGGGTGAAATGCTCAAATGTTTGTGCGATATTTCCGCTGATGATTAAATTTTTGTCACCGAGGAATTCAGCCGTTTCATAACGAGCATCCAGTCCGATGATCTGATTGGAGATGGAATCGTTCAATACATTTGTTATAATTCCCCCTAGTTGAGATTGTGCGCCGATGTCTCTTTTGTATCGCAGAACAGTATTGTTGGTCGGGAGTGTAGTAGGGGTTCGCCCTTCCTGAATATTAAGCAATCCGATGTTATTACGTCCTATTTTTCCAAAAAGTCGAGCCCCGGCAACAATTGGAACTTGCCTTCCCATTTCGAATCCCAGCTCCCGGGTATAAAATACGTTATTTTTAAATCCCAGATAAAACCGATATAGATCATAGCCCTCTAAGAAGAATTGCCTTTTCTCCGGATAAAAGACGTTAAATCTAGATAAATTTACCGGTATTCGATCGGATTCGACCTGAGCAAAGTCCGTATAGCTCGTAAGATTGAGTTTGAGGGTTGGGGAGATGGAGACATTGAGGTCTCCACCTAGTTTAAGCGGATAAGAAACAACATTTTTTTGATCGCCATGTCGACCAGCGAGAACATAGGGTTTGAATTCAAATCGCTTCGAATAAGCAATATCTTCCAACCCTGTTAGCCTTCCCGCTTTAACCACAGAATAGATGGTATTGTCCCTCGACCAACCGGTCCAGAGTGCTATTTCATTGAGTGCTGCAATATCGCGTTCAAAGTTGAGCGCCCATTCATGGTGCTTTCCTCTCTTAAATTGTAACGAACTGAAGGGGATAATGACCTCGGCCGACCATCCTTTATCTGTTGTGGAAGTGCGCGCATCCCAGATTCCATTCCAATCTTTGTTGCCATCCTCTCCTCCAAAGATGAGCAAGTCTGACCGCGCTCCATTGGGGTTAATGACGAAGAGATAGCCGGTCCTATTGTCATTGAAAGGGCTGAGCATGATTTTGATATTATCTTCTCCATCCGGGTCAAAGTCCGGGCTCATATATTTGGCCGTAATGGGAGCTTTTTGCGTACATCTAATACCAAAATACAGATTGTCTTTGTCATAGAGGATACGAATTTCCGTCGCATCCGTAATAGGTTCCCCAAATTCTAATTCTCTTTGTATGAAATGGTCGGCGAATTGCGCATTTTTCCAACAATCTTCGTTTAGTCGACCATCCAGTTGGATAGGCCGATTACAACGTGTAGCTACAAGTATGGGTTTAGTTGTCTGGCTATACTGAGTATAGGCGGAGGTATTAAGGAGAAATATGATACACCCTACTGAAAATAATCGTATTGTCCATGTTGTCGAGAGCGTGCTCGCTTTCCTCATCTATTTTTTCGCCAAATGTAGGTAGTTTTGTTGAAACGGTGATGTTCGGAGAGTAAAAGAATTTAGAATATATACAGGTTGCTTCAGTGCATAAAAAAATCCTAACAAAAACAAACTCGTGTCGCTCAGACACGATTTTGTTTGATCGGATTTTTTCACGCCCACTCCACTAAATGATATATGCTCGAAGGGGGAGAGTTTGGGGCTTGGATGGGACGCGTATTTTGGAGTGGATTTACTTTGACTGTCTTTGGTGATTGAGGGGAGTTTTATCCCAAAGGGGTCAGTTTATGCCTTTTGTCCAGCTGTGAAGTGGATGAAATGTTGTAAATTGGCCACTTGTGCTGGGAGGAGCATGCGGATTGTATCAAAGTAGAAAGGCAAATGAGCAGGGTAAAAAAACGAATTAGAATGGAGAATAGAAGGAATTTTATAAAGAAGAGCAGTATTTACGGATTGGGGTTAAGTGTAGCCCCTGGAATGGTCTTTAAAAAGAGGGACAAGAAAGTGACGGAAAAGTTGCGATTGGGTTTTATCGGTGTTGGCTTGCGTGGGACCAATCATTTACATAATGCACTCTCGCGATCGGATGTGGAAGTTGTGGCAGTATGTGATGTTGATCCTAATCGTCTGTCGATAGCCGGTAAAATGATGGAAGAAGCAGGACATAAGTTGGCCAAGACTTTTGGGAAGGATGAGTTGGATTATCTGCGAATGTTGGAGATGAAGGATTTGGATGCTGTCATTATATCTACACCATGGCTTTGGCATACTCGGATGGCCACGGATGCAATGAAGGCAGGGAAATACACCGGGGTAGAGGTATCCGCAGCCAATACGATGGAGGAGTGCTGGGATTTGGTCAAAACGCATGAGCGTACGGGAAGTCATCTGATGCTTTTGGAAAATGTGTGTTTTAGAAGGGATATTATGGCTGTGATGAATATGGTTAGACAAGGGATTTTTGGGGAATTATTGCACATGCGCTGTGGGTATCAACACGATCTGAGGTTTGTTAAACTCAATGACGGCAAGACTCCTTATGGTCTTGGTGTGGAATTTGGTGACAAGGGGATATCTGAGTCCAAATGGCGTACTCGCCATTCCCTTAAGCGCAACGCGGATCTCTATCCGACGCACGGGGTCGGTCCTGTAGCGACCATGTTGGATATTAATAGAGGGAACAGATTTATGACAATCACATCTCATGCTACTAAAACACGCGGATTGCACAATTATATCGTCCGGCATGGAGGAACACATCATCCCAATGCGTCCCTCAAGTTTAAACTCGGAGATATTGTTACCAGTACGATTGAAACAGCTAATGGAGAGACCATCATTGTGACGCACGATACAAATTCACCCAGGCCGTATTCATTGGGATTTCGAGTACAAGGGACGAAGGGCATTTGGGAGGTAGACGGCCATAGAATATATATCGAAGACCAGTCCAAGCCCCATCATTGGGACCAGGACGACTCTTGGTTGGACAGATTCGATCATCCACTATGGAAGAAATACGGAGCGCAAGCGACCGGAGCCGGACATGGAGGTATGGATTATTTCGTAATGAAGGCATTTGTCGAGTCAGCTTTGCAGAATATAGCTCCTCCCATAGATGCTTATGATGCAGCGGCTTGGAGTGCTATTACTCCCTTGTCTGAGCGTTCAATAGAGCACCATGGAATGCCGATGGATTTTCCAGATTTTACAAAGGGACGTTGGATTAAGCGAGATCGCTATGACTGGCTTAAGGATAGGTATTAATGATAAGCATAACAGTGATCATCGATAGAGCTTGGAATGAATAATGCCCCGTTTGGAAAGGAAGTGAAGGATTGAAACGCGCAAGACCCCCAAACCGTATCGGGTGCTTCTTTTAAAATTGATAGAAGAAGCTTCTTCAAAGTATTTGGTAGGGGTGGTCACCTCGGCTATTTCATACCCCTTGAAGATGATTTGAGACAACATCTGATTGTCAAAAACAAAATCATTTGAGTTGGCTTCCAAATTTAGTTGGAGCAATACCTTTTTATTGAAGGCTCGATAACCGGTATGAAATTCAGATAATTTACTGCCCAAAAGTAGGTTTTGGAAAAAAGTCAGAAATCTGTTTGCGAAGTATTTGTAGAGTGGCATACCGCCTTTGAGCGCTCCATTGCCTAAAATTCTCGATCCAAGGACTACTGGGTAAAGCTCTTCTCCAATGATATTGCACATGGCAGGGATGAGTTTGGGGGTGTATTGGTAGTCCGGATGAAGCATGATGATAATGTCCCCTCCTACCTGCAGTGCCTTAGCGTATAGGGATTTTTGGTTAGCGCCGTAGCCCCTATTGTCTTCATGGACGATGATATGTCGTATGCCCAATGCTTTTGCTACCTCTACTGTATTATCCTTGCTCGCATCATCACAAAGTATTACCTCGTCGACAAGTGGGAAGGGGATTTCCCTGAAGGTTTGTTCTATGGTTTTTGCCGCATTGTAAGCTGGCATGACCACAATGACTTTTTTGTCCTTGTACATAGTTGCCTACTGTTTTTAGCGCAAATATGAGGAATTTCGTCGAACTTTCGTGTACTTGGTGATCTAAAGGGTATGAAATGCTTTTGCAACTCGCTTCGCTCAGACACGATTTTGTTTGATCGGATTTTTTCACGCCCACTCCACTAAATGATATATGCTCGAAGGGGGGGAGTTTTGGGCTATAGTCGTGTTTAGAGTCGAGGTTTTGGAGGGTGGAGTGTGTTTAAGACTTTAGGAATGTCTTTAACCTTCTTGTTCTTTGTCTTGATACAAAGAACCAAAAATCACGAGCTGGTAAATCATTTTTTTCACGCCCACTCCGCTAAATGATATATGCTCGAAGGGGGGGGAGTTTGGAGCTTCTGTCGTGTTTAAACGTCTACTGGGGGCTTTCTGAAGTGAATTTGGAGTATTGGAGTGGTGTATACCCTTCTTTGTTCTTTGTCTTGAT
>JALSTN010000003.1 GCA_026983735.1 Saprospiraceae bacterium
TTAAAAGATAAAAGCGAATTTGTCAAGGTAGCTACCTTTGTATTAATAGACATTTCTTATCTTCGCCCTATTATTTTAGATTTAGATGGTATTTCATACCTCTTATAATAAATGTTAAACCACTAAGTTAAACAATTGACATGGGACATAATTTACTCAAGGGAAAGCGGGGGATTATATTTGGAGCTTTAGATGAGAACTCTATAGCTTGGAAAGTTGCTGTAAAATGCGTCGAAGAAGGAGCCTCTATCACACTTACCAATGCTCCGGCCGCTCTTAGATTTGGAGAGATCAACAAACTAGCCGAACAATTAAATGCCGAAATCATACCAGCTGATGCTACAAGCCTGCAGGATTTAGAGCATCTATTTGTACGATCTATGGAGCTTCTTGGAGGAAAAATAGACTTTGTCCTTCATTCAATTGGGATGTCTGTCAACATGCGTAAAAAGAAACATTATACAGAGCTCAATTATGAATGGATGATGAAGACTTTGGATATATCTGCCATTTCTTTTCATAAAGTTATGGCTACGGGCTTAAAGCTCGATGCATTCAATGAATGGGGATCAGTGCTTGCCTTGAGCTATATCGCGGCACAAAGGGTATTTCCAGATTATAGTGAAATGGCAGAAGCCAAAGCTTTACTTGAATCTTATGCACGCAGTTTCGGGTATCATCTAGGTACATTGAAAAAAGTCCGCGTGAACACTATCAGTCAGTCTCCGACTATGACAACAGCCGGAAGTGGAGTTAAAGGATTTGACGCATTCTATAAATACGCCGAAAAAATGTCTCCTTTGGGAAATGCCCCTGCTGATGCGTGTGCTGATTATTGTGTCACACTATTTTCCGACCTCACTCGTTATGTGACTATGCAAAATTTATTTCATGACGGAGGATTCTCAAATATGGGGATGAATCCCGCATTACTAGACCTATAGAAATGGGGGAAGAGAAGGCTCAGAAACGCCCGTTGTTTATTGTCATTGAAGGAGTTGATGGCAGTGGAAAATCTACACAGATAGAATTACTCAAGACGAGATTAAATAATAGAGGGCACAAAGCTTATATTACCCACGAACCGACAGATAGCCCTATAGGGGCAGTGATTCGCAATATTATGAAAGGAAGAATACAAACGTCTCCTTCAGCCATTGCGGCTCTATTTGCGGCTGATCGACTTGACCATATTTACAATGACGTGAATGGGATGAAAAAAAAGCGTGACAAGGAAGGGTATCATATTATTGCCAGTAGATACTATTTCTCGAGTTATGCTTTTCAGGGTGAATATGTAGATGTTGATTGGATTGTTCATCTCAATGCTATGGCAAAAAAACAATTCCCGGCAGATATTACCATCTACCTTGATGTAGATCCGGAGACATGTTATGAACGAATTACCAATCATCGTTCAGATATAGAGATTTACGAGACTAAAGAGAAAATAAAAAAGGTTCACCAAGCCTACTTAAAATACTTCCGAGAATTCGATCAAGGAGAAAATATAGTTCTCATAAATGGCAATCAGTCCATCGAAGCTATAGAAAAAGATATTTGGACAGTGATTGCTCCCCTACTTTAGACAAATCTATAATTTCGCATAGACAGATATAAACGTTTATTAACTTAATCAAAACTACATTCGACCAAATACCCTTGTTTTATTAATATCCATCAAGTAGCTTAAAAAATATAGGGTTTTACAAGATCAGAGCTATAAATCTATTACAGATAAAGCAAACATAAATTTTATTCATTAAAAGTTATAATCATTAAAGACATTCCTGTTATAGCGACCCAAAAATATAGCTTCAGTAATTTAAGATACATTTATTCTCAATTTATTAGAAATTTTAAAGTATGAAAAACGCTTCACTTACTTTGGGATACATCGCCCTAATTACTTTAATAACCGTCAACTTCTTAAAAGCCCAACCATTTGAGGGAAAATTGCTTGGACGTTGGAGTGATTCGACACTAGTGGGGTCTCGATTTTATGACAACACATATAATGAGATCTGGGGCTTAGCTGTGAATGGGCATGAATATGCTGTAATCGGCTCTACCTGGGGGACTCACTTTATAGACGTTACCGATCCCACTAAGCCCTATGAGGCATTCAAGATCGCCGGAGCTGCACAAGGGGATGGAATAGTACATAGAGACTACCACGATTATCATTGTCTACTTTACGCAGTAAGTGATGAGGGCAACAGCACCTTGCAAATTATGGATATTTCAGAATTGCCTGACAAAATTACTGTTCTTTATGACGACAGAAGCGAAATAACTCGTGCACATAATATTTTTATAGATACGTCCGCTGGTAAATTATATGGCTTATTGGTTCGGGGTAAAAATAAATCTGCAGCTATGAGTATCTATGATCTTACGGAAAATCCACTAAAACCCAAACTACTCGGTTCTTATCATAAATTTGGAGATCTCAATGTAGGACATGTTCATGATGCTTATGTGAGAAATAATTTAGCTTTCTTGCATTGTGGCCCCGAAGGATTGGCCATTGTAGATTTCAGCAACCCATTAGAACCCAACACACTAGGCACCCTCCAAACGGATGAATATCCTTATGGGGGATACAATCACAGCGGATGGTTAGACGACGATGGAGATTACTATTATATGGCTGATGAAACACACGGTTATCCGATGAAGGTACTTGATATGAGAGATGTCCGTTTTCCCAAAGCGATCAATACATTTCAAGGAAAAATAAACTCCCCCAACTCCATCCCTCATAATTTGATTGTCAATAACCACTTTCTATATGTCTCAAATTATTACGATGGACTCCAAGTATTTGATATTACCAACCCAAGAACCCCTGTACCTTATATGTTCTACTCTACCTCTGATGAGCCTAATAAAAAAAGCTACAAAGGAGCATGGGGAGTCTACCCTTTTCTCCCATCAGGCAATATATTAGTCTCGGACATGCAGAAAGGCCTCTTCATCATAAAAGGCGTCGACCCCGACCATAACGCAATCTATAATTGTGGAGAAATTACGACCGCAACAACAAAAGCAGGTTCCTCCCCATTCAAGATAAAAATAGAGGATCATGCCTTGCAGATATACTTCGATAATTCCTCGCAAAATAACTTCATAAAAGACATCCGAATTTACGACTTGAGCGGCCAGTTATTGAAGTATGAAATGGTAGCATCAGGAAGTGGTGAAATACGCATAGAAATACCCAGAGGTGCCCACGGCATTTGTTTTCTTGAGATATCATCCGATCAGACAAAGACCATTCGAAAGATATACCTTTCTCATTAATTGGGAAAGCAACAAATGAATTTAATGTTAATAATTCGATGAATATAGTGTTAATATTAAACGAGTTATCATATTGTTTTCCAAGATACACTTTAATCAAAAGTGGACTAACCATTGCTCTATTTTTTTGTATTGTGCTTGAGCCCTTCGGACAAATCCCTCCTTCAACATCAAGCACTTCAAAGACAAAGAATAACCACACTTCTTCCAATGACTCCTCCTTCAAAATATATGAGGATTCATTTGACCTTCGCAATGTGTCTTACCATTCTTACGATTTTGAAAACCCACAGGATACTCAAAACATAGCATTGGATTCCCTCGAAGTGACAGACAACCAATATGAACTAATACAAAAGCAAGTAGTTCCCTATTTAGATTTGGGCAGGATTGGATCACCTACGCGTTCTATTTTTGCCTCTTATAATCAGCATTATGCATTCCTTGATCTTGGAATACATACCTGGGACCTTTATTTGTACCCCACAGACCAAGTGCGATTTTATCGTCAAAGGATCCCCATTGCTCGCACATTTGTTAGTCAAGGAATCAATACCATTAACACATCCAATAGTCTTCAGGACAACACACTAATCGAATTAGATTTTAGCAGGAATATAGTAAAAGGGAAACAACTTGTATTACATTACAGGAGAATTACTGATTTGGGATACTTCAAAGAGAATCGGACAGGTATCACTTCTTTTAAAACAGCCCTTCTATTCTCACCCGATAGTACTAGATGGCAATCAGCTTTAAGTTATTCATTTAATGAGGTTTTAAGAGAAGAAAATGGCGGAGTTGTCGATGATAGCTTAATTTTAGATGACACCTTACATGCTTTGCGGTTCAGTATTCCTAATACTTTATCGGATGCGCATTTGAGATTAACCCAATACCACATTCAATCTTTCAACAGATACTATCTCCAAAGAAAAAAATCTACTCGGTACTTTCATGATAATCTAAGCTTCGAAAAAACGGTTTTCAAGTATTACGACAAGAACACGAATACAGAGCATGATAGCTTATTTTATAGAAGCTTATTAATAGACCCCCGAGGAATATCCAATATAATTTCTGAGCAAAAGATATCCAATGATATTTATTTTGGTTATGAAATGGCTGACCGAGTTCACTCTCATTTGGGTATAGTCGGCCAATTTAGCCGATGGAAAAACGATACATCCATTAGGAATTACATCTTACTCCAACCTTATGCAAAAGCAAACATTAAATGGGGAAGCATGATGTATTCTAGCCATCGTGTTCTTTTCTCTATTCTTGATAGAAAAGGATACGATATATCCAACCATTTCATACTACAAAAAAGAAAATGGGGAAGCCTAGATCTATCTTTGTCACTAGAAAAGAAGCCATCGCCAATACAGACAGAATGGCTTATTTTGTCGCAAAGATTGGTAAGAGACACGGTTTTCAAATCCGTTTTTACTCATAATTTGGGGGGCCAATACGCCTATAGACCTGCACAAATTCAATTCGGCATCCATATAATTCAACTAGTGAATTATATCTATTATGATACCGCATCCCACCCGATTCAACTTGCAAATAAACTTATGGCCGTTGAATACAGTGCAAAGCACCACTTACATATCGGGGCTTTCCATATGGAAAATCAGATCTTTTACACTGCTTCCCGGAATCTTGCCGAGCTGCTAATACCAGAGTGGTCAACAAGACACGATCTATATCTACAGCATCCTTTTTATAACGATAAAACGATGTTGAGGTATGGTTTAACTCTCAATATAACTAAAGGAGGTGCTTTTGCTCCGGCCTATAATCCATTACTCGGCCAATACATAGCGAACAAGAAATCTTATCCCTATTCAGAATACTATACCACAGCACCCTATCTGATGTTACAAGTCCCTCAATTTACTATGTTTGTCCGGCTAGATAGAGCAGAAGATCTTATTCGACAAAGACTATGGCATTATGCAGCGAATTGGCCTGCGCCAGATTGGGAATTTCGATTGGGGATAAAATGGATCTTATTAAAATAGCGAGACACGAATCTTTTTTAAAGTTCATAATTGGGTTTGAGTAAGTTGGCGTGATCTCCTTCATAAAAGCCTGAGATTATCTTCACAACATCCTCAACATTATCCGTCATAGGAATTAAATCCAAATCCCCCTGACTGATGGTTTTCTCTTCTTCCAACATCGAATTTTGAATCCATTCTTTCATTCCGGACCAGAATTTTACCCCAAATAAAACGATGGGCAAGGGGGTGATTTTCTTTGTTTGAACAAGCGTCAACACTTCAAAAAGCTCATCCAAAGTTCCAAATCCTCCAGGCATCACCACAAAACCTTGGGCATACTTGACAAACATCATCTTACGCACAAAAAAGTACCTAAAATCCAAATTTTTA
>JALSTN010000004.1 GCA_026983735.1 Saprospiraceae bacterium
TATAATTAACTAATTAAGATGTCAAGAATAAAGTGTATATATTCATAGAACTACAGTATGTAAATCGCAACTATCTAAATTTACAACATAAAAATAAGCACACATGCAAAATTTGGAAAACTCGAGTTCTGGTTTCTCAAGAATTACCGGTAAGTTGTTACTCATATGTTTCCTCTAAAACGATAAAGATTGTAAACGGAGTTGAGCGGAGCGATATTCCGGTTACAATCATGTTGAACTGAGCCGCTTTTGTATAGAGCTATGGGGATTGTATCCCGGGCTCTTTTAAGGTTGATTTGAATAAAAGTATGATTCTTTGACAATTGAATAGCGTTTTTGAAATTATTAGGCAAGGATTTGTTGAAAATTGAGCTCTCAAGGGTGATAAAATCAGCCCTTGTAGCCTCAGGAAGGTATAGATTTCCATTGGCTTCAAGGAAGCTATGGGACGTTTTGAATATTTGGGGCACCAAAAATTTGTAATCACGGAGGCACCTTAGCAAAGTAGTGGCAATAAGTTATTAAGGGAACCAGGAAGTATTTGAGCACCATTTTACCTTCACCGCAGCGAGGACAAATTCTGGGATCAAAGCCTGTGATACGTGTAAGAAGATCTTGCCAGGGTTCTTTTTCTTCTTGGTATTGATCTTGATGCTTAACTCCTAGGAGTTTCTTGCATAGATGGAGTTTTGTTTTTCGATTTCGGTTGCTCAAAATACCGTAGTGCCTGATCTTCATAAAACCATCGGGGAGAACATGGAGAAGGAAACGACGGATAAATTCAAACGCATCCAGCGTCATCAACTTAGCTCTATCACCTGCTTGTCGATCTCGATATCGGAAAGTCACCTTACCTTCTTTGATCCCAAGAAGCCTGTCATTCGAAATAGCCACCCTGTGGGTATATCGGCCGAGGTATTCCAACACGGTTTCGGCATCAGAAAAAGGAGGCTTGCAATAAACTACCCACTGCTGATCATAAAGATTACTCAACATCGCCTTGAAGGACCGATTGTCTTTAAGATGGGAGATGTGTCCCGGGAAAATCAATTTTCCGTTTTCTTTTGCTTCCTTCAAATAGGAAAGGAACTTTCCCTTAAAGAGCTTCGAGAGAACCTTCACCGGGATAAAAAAGCTATTCTTACATGGTATCCACTTCTTTCCGTCTTCGGACAACCCACCGCCTGTCACAATACAGTGTAAGTGAGGATGATCCATAAGTGTTTGTGACCACGTATGAAGAACGCCAATGAAACCAATCTCTGCTCCGAGATACCTGGGGTCTTTCGCCAGTTCTTTTAGCGTTTCGGATGCTGCTTTGAAAAGAATACCGTAGAGCACCTTCTGGTTCCTCAGAGCAAGAGCTCTCAATGGCTCAGGGATAGTAAAGACAATATGAAAATACTCTATGGGGAGTAAATCGTTTTTTCTCGCTTCGAGCCAGCGCTCTTTGTCTAGGCATTGGCATTTAGGACAGTGGCGATTTCTGCAAGAGTTGTACGATATCCTTAGGTGGCCGCAATGATCACATTCTCCCACGTGGCCTCCAAGCTCGGAAGTACGGCAAGTCTCAATAGCTCTCATGGTTCGCATATCCTTAAGAGGCATCTCATGAACCTTGCGATACTCTGAACCATAGCGCCGAAAGATATCAGCCACCTCGGGGGAGCTTCGCATGAAAAGGTCCCGTCTTTTACGGATTAGTATCCAGAAGATCAAGGGGGCTTTTTACCTTCCTGAGGTGTTTGTCTGTGATATGGAGATAGATGCATGTGGTGCTGAATGACCTATGCCCTAAAAAGCGCTGGATATGGTAAAGATCTGTTCCGGATTCCAAGAGATGGGTTGCAAAACTGTGCCTCAAGCTATGAAGTGAAACGTTTTTCTTGATGCCTGAACTATAAAGAGAAGCCTTAAATACCCTCTGAATACTTGAAACGCTAATCGGTTTATTTGGATCTCTGCCCGGAAACAGGCAGTTGTAAGGCCGATAGGCCTTCCAGTACCTTCGCAATATATCCAGCGTACACTCGGCAAGCAAGGTGTAGCGATCCTTGTTGCCCTTCCCGCCCCGAACGTGGATCATCATCCTTGCGCTATCAATATCATGAACTTTCAGGTGCGTCGCTTCGCCCGCTCTAAGACCAGCCGAATAGATAGTAGCCAATATGGCACAGTGCTTGAGATTGCCGGTAGAGTGGAGAATTGATCGTACTTCTTCCTTTGTTAGGACCACGGGTAGCTTCTTTCGATTCTTGACACGGGGAATCTTGACAGCATTCCATTCTCTACCCAAGGTCCTTTCGTAGAAGAACTTCATTGCACTGTATGCCTGATTGATGGAAGATTGTGAAAGCTTTTTGTCTTTTATGAGATAGTGAAGGTAGTGCCGAATCTCTTCTTCCCCCATCTCCTCCGGTGATCGTCCATAGTGACTTACAAAATCCACCATCCAGTTCAAGTAGCAGTTGATGGTCTTTGGACTGTAGTTTTTTAGTTCCAAATCCATCTTCATTCGGTTATATAATCTTCCCATGGTGTGCCTCCTTTTTGTGATTAATGGGTTTATGCTTACTCCCAAATATCTACAAAAGGAGCACACCTTTTTAAACATCTCAAACAAAAAATAGCACCTCCTATAAAAACGCTATTCAATTGTCAAAGAACAAACGCTACTGGCTAGTGATAACTACCGCGGAGCGGTTTAGTTCAACGACCAAGCTCACCTGCCGCTATGGAGCGCAGCGGAATAGCGGTCAGGTGCACCCAATTGTTAGGCGCTCCTCATTTCTCTCAACATTTTGTCATAGTCCGAATGCGAACCTATCCAAAACCAGATTATTTCATTATCCTTCTGTATACCCAACGCCCGATAATCCCTTGAGATACGAACTGCATAAATAGGTCGTTTTGAGTGAACTCGTTTGAAACGTAGGCCTGGATGATAAGGGTCTTTTTCGAACTGGAGATAAGCTTCCCTCGCATGCTTTTGAATCTCCTTCGGTAGTTGTGCTATTAGCTTTCGGAACCGTTGTGTAGTGTGCGATATCATAGCTGATTAAAATTCAATGGTTTTGTCTTGTCCTCCGCACGCTCCTCAAGTGCCTCATCGGCCAGCTTATCTAGTACATCTTCAGACTCAGCAAATGCCTTTTCCCATTTCCTCTCAGATAAAATTTCATCAATTAGCCATCGTGCAAGAGCATTTTGTTCTAATTCAGGTAACCTCGAAGCTTCCTCAAAGGCTTTTTCAAGAAGTTTTGTCATATTCAACCTCTTCTCATCTGTTTTATACGCCTAACGACCAAGCTCACCTGCCGCTATGGAGCGCCAGCGGAATAGCGGTCAGGTGGAGCGATTTGTTGGGCTATTGCATAATTGCTTTAAGCAATTCCTCAGATACGTCCTCAGCTTTTAACGGTATCCATAAATCATTACTGCCCACTTGCTGCCCTTGGATATCAAGGATAAATGTAGGCATGATACTCTCAATGCTTATGCCTTTCATTCTTGCAATTACACTTGGAATTGCAGGATCAGGATTTATATGAATCATTTTCCCATTAAACTGTCTAAACAGCATATTTAGATGAACATCCACATCTGAATACGAAAACCCTACGACAATACAAATATTACTATCATTACTTTGCATATGATTGTAGAATTTATAATAGTTTTCAACAGACTCTAGAGATAGAATTGGCTTAAATGGCAATGGCGGGATAAGCGATGGCAGGTTAACCAAATTTTCATCAAACAAAAGCAACTTGGCAATCAATTCTTTTAAATTTTCAATTTCCTCTGACGGCGTACTCTTAGGGTCCGGAAGCTTAGCTCCAACTCTTGTTCCATAATTATAATATTTATCTAAGTCGCCATGAACATGTATAACATTTTCAATCCCAGCAAGATATGCTAGTTTGGTATAGTTAAATGTAAATACGAAATCATCATTTTCAATTATTTTTGCAACAACTTTATAAAATTTATTATCATTTTCTTTAACTTCGATTTGCTTTATTCTGAAGTAAAACCACAACAACCATGATAAATAAGCATAGATTTTCTTCTTGTTATCATTGTCTTGATAAAAACCTTGAAAATAATCTGCTAACATCTTTTCAACATTCCACTTATCTCCCAACAAAATATCCTTTAATTTCTCAATCTTTGGACTACCAATTTCTTTATCTGTTTTTCCTAGAATTATAGTTTCAAAGATTTTGCTTAGTGTACGTTCAATACTGTACGATGGAACAATATGC
The DNA here is from genome assembly GCA_026983735.1 of Saprospiraceae bacterium. GTDB lineage: Bacteria > Bacteroidota > Bacteroidia > Chitinophagales > Saprospiraceae > JALSTN01. Next base: position 4,269 of record JALSTN010000004.1, read on the forward strand.
GAATCTTCAATTAATTTATAATCTATTACTCCTATATCAGCAATTTCCTCTATAACTTCTTTGAGGTCTTCATCTAAATACAAACCATCTGCCGCAGATTTAATTTTCTGTGCAATCTGATAGAGAAACCTCCAGTATTTCTGGTAAACTGTACCTTCTTCATCTTTAGAAGGTTTAATATCATCTTGCTCTAGCTGCTCAATAAGCAGATATGGTTTTCTTGTATCAGAGAACAGTGACTTAAAATAATTTGAGGCATCTTGCAAAATACTGGACTTTAGCCTAAATCGCATTCCTTTAAGACGTGTCCGTATTGCAGTGCATAATTCAGCATTATTTTCTTCAAAAGACATTAATTCAACGGCAAGATTGCTAATGATAGGAATGCCTTGATTATATTCTGTGCCCGCACCAAAAATAAATGTAGCCTTCATATGTTTTCCTCATAAGCCCAACGACAAAGCTCACCTGCCGCTATGGAGCGCCAGCGGAATAGCGGTCAGGTGAAGCGGTTTGTTATGTGGCTTTTCAATTTTTTCTTCCATCCCTAGTATTTATATGCTTTTTTGTTTCTTCTGGAATTACATCTTCGTAAAGCGTTTCTATTTCCTTTGGTTTGGTTATCATTTCATTGGCAATAATATTAAGTATTTTAAACAGCTTTAGCGCCACATCCTTATTATCATCAAGATTTATTTGTCCAGGATGAACTGCATTATTACCTACAACTCTCAGCAAATCTAATGCTTTTTGAATTTTTGGACTTAAACCATCTTCTACTAACTCTTTTATGTCATTATTAATATTCTTCCCTTCCTTGCCTAATTGCTGCAACAACAACTGAAGGGCTAAGCGTAAAAGTGCGGTAGCACCTTTAGGAGAATCTATAAATATTCTGGATGCTTCATTATATATTGCTTTTATTTCTTCATTTAAATCTTCATTTGGTGGCTCAATAGATATTTGTCGAGGATAGATTATATCTTCCTTAACCCATATAGAATATTCACCGCAAGATTCACATACTGCTATAGAAAGACTCTTAGGAATAACTGAATTTATATTATCAGGAAAGTTTTGTTTGGCTAACTTAAGAAATTTCCTAATAACTTCTTGGTCATAGCTATCTATATTTGCTCTATAATCGAGAAAGATATGATCATAGAGAGTAAATACAATATTACACAGCTCATAATTGCTGAACCAACGTTGTTGAGATACTACGCCGCAATGTGGACATTGAAATTTTGGATTACGATATTTTAGTTGGTCTTTCAATGTATATACTCCTTGTTTATTGACTTATTAACATAACGACTAAAGTCACCAGCCGACAAGACGCAAGCCCAAAGGGTGCAGCGGATTGGCGGTCTGGTGAACTGATTTGTTATGCTTTTTACTTCTTTTTTGTT
>JALSTN010000005.1 GCA_026983735.1 Saprospiraceae bacterium
TTACTCAATAAGCTGACCGATATAGATGAACTCGTAACTACCTGGCGCTACCGGCATGCCCAAATGGTCTTGAGAATGTTAGGCAAAAAAATTGGTACCGGAGGGTCTTCCGGATATGATTATCTTCGTGGAACTGCCGAAAAAAACCAAGTATTCAGAGATTTTCATAATATTTCCACTTTGCTCATTCCTCGTTCCTCTGTGCCTCCTTTGCCCGATGACATCAAGCAAAAATTGAGCTTTTTTTACTCGACTCTAAATTAAAGATTTTTATGCTCACAATAGATATTCATACCCATATCATGCCTGCTGTTATCCCGAGATGGGCGGACAAATTTGGGTATGGTGGTTTTATCCATCTCGAACATCACGACTGCTGCAATGCTCGTATGATGATAGATGATAAGTTCTTTCGCGATGTGATCGACAATGTATGGGATGCTGATGCACGGCTCAAAGACTGCAAGCAGCACCATGTAGATGTCCAAGTCCTCTCTACCATACCTGTTCTTTTTCATTATTGGGCAGAGCCCAGACACGCTTATGACACTTCGAGATTTTTCAATGACCATATTGCTTCTGTAGTAGATCATTATCCTCATCGTTTTATAGGTTTGGCGACCCTTCCCATGCAAGATATTGATTTGGCCTGTACTGAAATGGAACGTGCTAAAAATGAATTGGGGCTCAGTGGTGTTGAGATCGGAACACATATTAACAAGATCAACCTCGATGACCCGAGATTTTATGACTTTTATGCTAAAGCGGAAGAATTGGGGATGGCCCTGTTCGTACACCCTTGGGATATGATGGGGATGGAAAGAATGCCCAAGTATTGGTTGCCTTGGTTAGTCAGTATGCCGGCTGAAACTTCCCTAGCCATATGCTCTATGATTTTTGGCGGAATCTTCGAACGATTTCCCGGCTTAAGGGTAGCATTTGCTCACGGGGGAGGCTCCTTTCCCATGACTATCGGCCGTATCAACCACGGGTTCGAAGTGCGTCCTGACTTATGTGCTGTGGATAATGACAAAAGCCCCTATCAATATCTGGGCGATTTTTGGGTAGATAGCCTGGTTCACTCCTACGATGTCCTCAAATACAATATGGGACTCCTTGGAGAAGATAAAATATGCCTTGGCACAGATTACCCCTTTCCCCTGGGAGAACTTGAACCCGGCCAACTCATCAAAAATACCCAAGGGATCTCCAAAGAGGCCAAAAGAAAAATGCTTGGTACCAACGCTTTGAAATGGCTTAACCTCACAGCAGAACGCTTTACCACTTCTTAATTCAAATACACGTCTAACATCTCTATTTAATGGATATAACATACGATAAAACTAGAGCATTAGCTATAAAATTTGACCGGGAAGATCCTTTGAATTCCTTCCGCCAACGATTTCATATCCCCAAGGATAACCAAGGAAAAGAGCTCCTTTACTTCTGTGGAAATTCACTTGGGTTAATGCCCAATACTGCCAGAAAATATACCGATGAGATGTTTGAAGACTGGGCCAAATTCGGAGTTGAGGGACACACACATGCCCGGCACCCCTGGCTTCCCTACCATGAGTTTTTAACCCAATCCATGGCACAAATCGTAGGGGCTTTACCTTCAGAGGTCGTGGTCATGAACAGTCTCACGGTCAATTTGCATCTCCTCCTAGCTTCTTTTTATCGGCCCACCCAAAACCGACATAAAATCTTAGTCGAATACAGCCCTTTCCCCTCCGACCGTTTTGTTGTCCGTTCCCAAATCCGTTTTCATGGCTTTGATCCGGATTCTTCCCTCCTAGAACTCCAACCTGACCAAGGGGAGACGATCTCTACGGAGTCAATTCTTGAGGTTTTAGAAAAAAGGGGCGATGAAATAGCCCTTATACTTATAGGAGGAGTTAATTACTATACCGGCCAAGCTTTTGACATGAAGACCATAACAGAAGCCGGACATGCTCAGGGATGTATGGTAGGCTTTGACCTCGCTCATGCAGCCGGCAATCTCCGACTCGAACTTCACGACTCCGGAATGGATTTTGCCGCTTGGTGTGGATACAAGTATCTCAACAGTGGACCCGGTGGACTCTCTGGGGTTTTCATACACCAACGCCATCATAACCTACAGGACATACCGAGACTTGAAGGTTGGTGGGGACAAGATAAAGAGAGTAGATTTCTTATGGGCCCCGTCTTCAACCCGATTCCTACTGCTGAAGCCTGGCAGCTTAGCAATCCTCCCATCCTGCCAATGGCTACCTTACGTGCCTCCTTGGATATATTTGACGAAGTAGGGATGATTGCCCTTCGTAAAAAATCAGAAAAACTTACCCATTACCTGGAATTTCTTCTCAGCGAATTCAAAGGAGATACCTTAGATATAATTACTCCGGAAGACCCTGCTCAAAGAGGATGCCAGCTCTCCATCCAAATCAAAGATAAAGACAAATCCCTATATGAATTTCTCACGCATAATGGGGTCATTGCAGATTGGAGAGAGCCGGACGTGATTCGAGTTGCACCGGTCCCTTTATACAATACATTTACTGAAGTTTGGGACTTCGTTCAGCTCATACGCCATGCCCTACTTTCGAGATTATAAAAGGGTAGTTTTTCTTCTAATCCCTGTTTAAACAGGGAGAGTACGATGGATCGATATCCAATTTATGATAGATTTATCGACCATCTGCTATTTTTTGAACTACGCTAAACTACGACTTCTGATTTTTTTGTAATTTAGCAGCTGAAACACACTTATTACGCCATGAGAATACACATTCTTTACTTATGTATATGGGTTTTTTTTCAGCCCATTCACGCACAATACCACTGGGACTTTGAAGATTCTAAAGATTATCCTTCCGGCTGGATAGGAGACACGGCTGATTTCGTTATACGGGATGGAGCCCTTCATTTGGTCGCGCCAGAAGAAGGATATTCAGACCTATATTATCCCATTCGTGATTTGGATAGTATGAAATGGTCGATCGAATATGAAATGAACTTTGCTCCTTCCGATTTGAACTACCTGGAATTGGATTTAATCCGTTCGGACTCCACTCGCCATTCGGGTATTCGATATACCCTTCACATAGGAGAGAAGGGCACGCAAGATCATCTCAGACTTGTCAAATATGAGCAAGACCGTGTTATATGGGAAAAAAGCTCTACAGATTCTATACTTGGCAGTTTAAGCAATAGCGGTAGGGTCACCATTTCATACCAACAATATCAATGGATTATATCCTTCAAAGCTAAGGCACACAACACTATTTATTCTCTTCCTCCCATTCCGGATACGCTGCACATATCAAGTGGATTCTTTGGGATTTCAGCCCATTACACTAAGACTAGGCGTGATAAATTTGGATTTGAAGATATCTCTATAGGTGGATTACCACGTGATACCATTTCTCCGCGGATTAGGTCGGTCAGAGCCTGGGATGCCCATGCTTTAGAAGTGATATTTGACGAAAAAATCGATACAAATACTCTTAGTATTCCTTCTTTTCGACTTCTTCCTGCCAACGATATTTCCTCTGCTACGTATTCGCAAAAAACGGTTCTTATCCGGTTAAGAGATTCCATGCCCGCCGGAACTCGAGCTGTCCTTTTCGCTTACGGCATCCGAGATTTAACCGCCAATGAGACCCGCGTAGATAGTTTGGCTTTCGAATATATTTATACAGGTGAATTGCGTCCCTACGATGTCATTTTTAATGAAATTATGTTTGACCCTACTCCTCAAGTTGGGTTGCCGGATGCAGAATACATAGAATTATACAACAGATCGGACAAGTATCTTGAACTCTCCGAACTCTACCTCAGTGATGATGGACATACGGTAGAACTGCCGGATGATACGATAGCTCCACATTCGTATTTGATCCTAACCGGTCCCAAAGACAGCATCGCCTTGGCTCCATTTGGAAAAACACTCGGTGTAAAGGGCTTTCCGGGGTTACAGAACGATGGAGAAAATCTACGCCTGACGGATTACTTGGCCCAACTTATAGACCAAATAACTTATTCTCCCAAGATGCATGTGTTAGACGGTAAGAGAGCAGGCGGATGGAGTGTAGAACTATCCCACCCTTCTCATGTATGTACAGGTGCGCCTGCTTGGAAATCTGCCTCCAATCTCATCGGTGGCACACCGGGAAAACCCAACTCTATTTCCGCCAAACCCCCGTTTATACTCGGGCCAAAGCTGGATTTTATCCGGGTGGAGGACGCCTATTCTCTTCACCTGCAATTTGACCAAAAACTCCATTGGATAACGGATCAATCAAATGATGATTTCTACGTTTCAGATGGGCTTAAGATCTCCCATTTAGGTTTAGATTCATATGATCCTTCTCGGATAAACATAACGTTGGATGCTCCTATCCTTCCGGGTATTTCTTATGAACTTGCGATAAAAAGTCCTATTCACAATTGTATTTCGAAACCGAGCAAAGTACCTCTTATAGCTTCATTTGCTTCTGCTGTTCGTCCGGATTCCGGAGAGCTACTTATCAACGAACTACTGTTCAATCCTCCACCGGATGGAACTGATTTTATAGAGCTTATCAATCACTCTGACAAAGTACTCGATCTATCAACACTCCGTTTGGGAAATTTGAGTTCCAAGGACACCATACTTAGAAAATTGAATCTCGATATGCCCCTTTACCCGGGGGAGGTCATAGCACTAACGAAGAACCCTGAATGGCTACGCAATACTTATACCCCACCAGACTCTGCCAATATCAGATATGCCGTCTTGCCCCCAATGAATGATGAGAATGGACATCTTGTTTTACTGTCGATCTCTTTAGGCCATGCTCTCCTACTAGATGAAATACGATACACAGAACAAATGCATGACAAAACATACACCCGTGTGGAAGGAGTATCTCTCGAACGAATAGATCCGGACTTGCCTTCTGCAGATAATTTCAACTGGCAATCCGGTGTCCCTGCCAATCATTATGCTACCCCCGGATACCTCAATGCTGCTCATGTACCTACAATCAAGAAAAAGAAAATAGATGCTCAGGTATGGCTCGAACGATCCACTTTCACACCGGATATCCCCGGAGTCGATGGCAAAGCCCTTCTCCGGTACCGTATAAAGGGTTCCTCTGCTAGATTAGCTTGTTCCGTTTACGGTATAGATGGTAGGCTTGTAAAAATAATTCACCGCACAGAGCCTATTGGCCATCATGGATTTATGACTTGGGATGGAACAGATTTTGATAATATACCTTGTGTTACGGGAGTTTATATTATTTTAGCCGAAGTATTTGAACCGGAAGTGGGTGGGAACACCTATAAACTACCGGTATTACTCAAAAGAAACAATGGGCGTTAAACGTATCTTGAATAATAAATGGGTCACTTATTCCATTATTGGAATCATTACTTTTGTAGTACTCATCTGTGTTTTTACCCCCGAAATAATCTTCTTTAAACGCATAGCCAATTACACTTTTCATATCATGTTTGGGCTGTTGTTGCTCGGCTTAATTTTTCTTGTATTAAGTCAAAAAAAACTGGTATTAGCCTGCTTTTTTGCCAGTGGTCTGCTAAGCTTCTTCTTGAAAAACTCATCCCATTACCAACTGCAACTTGCTACAGATACGGGACTACCGGGTATCAGCGTTGCCATCATTAACCTCGCAGATATCATAACTTCTTCGGACAGTGTAGTCGTCTATATCCAAAAATTACATCCCGATGTCGTACTTTTTAATGAGCTTACACCCGATTGGACAAATTATCTGTCCGAATCACTCCACCAATACTATCCCCACCAAGTCTCCTTAACAAGGATTGACAATTATGGGAAAGCTACTTTTAGTCATTTCCCGATTCTAAAAGCAGATACTCTTATCTATAAAAACATTCCGCATCTCTATACTCAGATACTAATCGGACCTTCCGTACATATAGGGGTAATCAATACCTATTTTAATCCCCCATTGGTCAAACACATGATCCTGTCGTATAACGAACAATTGGAATTCCTATTGGATCATCTTCCCAAGAACTCAGAACCCTTTCTCACCGGTGGTGATTTCAATCTTCCCCCGTGGTCAACAGAATTAAGAGCATTTAAATACACCTCTTATCTGCATGACTCAAGAAGAGACATTACCCTGCGTTCAGGGAAAGGAATAGAATCCTTCCTGAAAGTTCCTGTCCAACATATATTCTATAACGATAATCTGGAATGCACTAAGTTTGCCAATTTCTACGATGGAAGTAACACAAAAATCGGAATCATTGGACAGTATCAGGTAAAACCTAAAACACATGGGAATCCTGATTAAACGCCGATGAGACTATAGGTAAATCATCAATTTGTTTATACGATCGATAGGGCCTGGACAGGATTGTTGATGACAGGCTACACAGGTTTGGACAATACTATTATAGGCTCTAATATTCTTGATAGCGTTGTAATTCTCCAGCTGATACATCAAGGCCTGAGCAAATCCTTCGAAGGATTTGTTTTTCATATGTGGAGAAGTAGCTTTTGCCGTAAAGATACCTGTAAAATCTTCCGTGATCTCTGTTCCTTCCCCTTTCATCAAACCCAACTTTTTGGATGCTAAGGCATCTGTCATTTTCCTCATCAAGAGAGCAAGTTCACTGTCTCCATTCGGGTTGACCACAGCTGTTTGTGGTTTGGGAGGTGTATCTAATTTGGGGTTTTTATGGCAAAACATTTTGCAATGTCCACAGCCGGATAGAACCATGAAAAAAAAACTTAGAGAGATAACCCATGTGAATCTTATCATATTAGCGTTATTTTTTAAAACAAAGAATTATGTTTTACTTAATAAAAGAAGAAAAAATTACTGCAATAAACAGGTATACCAGTAAAATAAATAACCTTCTACCATTGTTCAAAAATACCTGAGAAAATTGATCTAAACACTTATGAATACACAATATTAAAAATGTAGTACTTTTGGTCAACTGAAGGGAGTATGAATTTTATTAATCATATATTCACATACAAAGATGATTTAAAAAATTCAGGGGAAAACGAGGTAATTACAAAGCTATAGAAATCTTGTAATACATTTATTATTTAATTTAACAACAAATATTAGGCCTTTGAAACATGTTAAACATACCCGGCTTCGCCGCCCTGACTTTGGATTCTTTCATCGTTGTGAATGGGCTATTTTAGGGACGAATTGTTCGGATATTCAGTTTTTATCAACTCAACTATCCCGTGCGTTAACGCCTGCAAAAGTAGCCTATGTAGACGCTTCTCATACCTCCGGTTCAGAAGCCGATACTTCACCATTTCATACCATATATACACAACATAAGACCTATCTAGAACTAAAGATACCTCCCATCGCTGAGCTTGTGCATGATCGTATCGCTTATCTGGAATCTGTAGACCTAGTCTTCATCAATGGCAATCACTTTGAGGGCAAATCACAGATTCTCATTCTAGACCCCGAAAAGGAATCCTCTTTAAAAAAGCGTCTACACCGGTTGACAGACGTTCAAATGATCATTAAAAAACATCCGGATTATTGGCCGGATTTTCTTTCAAAATCTCTTTCTAATTCCAATCCTATTCCACAACTTGATTGGGCTGACTTCTCGAGTATAAACAGGGTTTTCAAGCAATTGTACTCTGCGAAGATTCCACCGGTTTACGGACTTGTTTTGGCGGGGGGAAGAAGTACTAGAATGGGATTTGACAAGGGTAAAATCTCGATTCAAGGTAAGGACGCACGTATTAGATTATATGAAATGTTAGAGGCTAAGACGGACAAAACCTTCCTTTCCATCCGACAAGATCAGAAAGATGAATTACAAGGGTATCCTGTGTTAACAGACCGATTTGTTGGCTTGGGACCTTTTGGGGCTATTCTTACTGCTTTTCAAGCGTATCCTGATGCTGCATGGCTCGTACTAGCAACGGATTTGATGGGTCTATCTTCATCTGCTATCCAATTGTTAATTCACGAGAGAAACCCTGCAGCTGTAGCTACTGCCTTTCTCAATGTAGAGACCGGATTTCCCGATCCACTTGCTACGATCTGGGAACCAAAGGCGCAGGAACGGCTCATGTCCTTCCTAAGACAAGGATACAGTTGCCCAAGAAAAGTGCTTATTAATTCTGACGTTCACCTTCTCGAACCCCAGTCCGACAAATGGTTGACAAATTACAATACCCCGGAAGATCTATCGGGATTAAACTTATAGGCTTTGTAGAGAAACAAACCGACGATATTCCCCGTTTTTATCCTTCAACAACTCCTCATGAGTGCCTTGTTGGATGATACGTCCCTCTTTTAGCACAGCGATAATATCTGCATTTTGAATCGTGGACAAACGGTGTGCGATGACAATGGAAGTGCGATTAGCCATGATTTTACTAAGGGCTTCCTGGACCAATCGCTCTGATTGTGCATCCAGTGCCGAAGTCGCTTCATCGAGTATTAAGATGGGAGGATTTTTCAGTATTGCCCGTGCGATGGTAAGTCTTTGTCTCTGACCACCTGACAATTTTTGACCAGCATCTCCGATATTGGTGTCATAGCCGTGTTCTAATAGCTCTATAAACTCATGTGCATTGGCTATACGAGCAGCGCGTTTTACTTCATCTAGTGTAGTGTTTCTCCCAAATGCTATGTTGTTGAAGACGGTATCATTAAAAAGGATAGGCTGCTGGGTAACGATAGACATCTGTCTCCTCAAGTCTTCAAGGCGCATATCATGTATAGAAATCCCATCGAGTAATAGTTGGCCTCCATCTATCTCATAGAAACGCATCAATACATCTACCATAGTAGTTTTACCTGCACCTGAGCTTCCAACCAGCGCCAAGGTCTTGCCTTTGGGAATAGATATGCTGATGTGTTGGAGCACTTCAAAAGTAGTACCCGGGTATTTAAAACTAACATCATCATAGGTGATCGCTGAGGTAAAATCATCAAAGGGTCTTGCTTTGTCATTGTCTTTTTCCTCAGGTTGAAGTAATATACGATCAATGCGGTCCAAGGCAGCCAATCCTTTTTGTATGGAGTAATAAGCTGTAGAAAAAGATTTTACCGGATCGATAACATTGTAAAAAGCAAATAAAAAGGCAAAAAATGTCCCTGCGGTCATCTCTCCGTTCAAAACCAACCCGGACCCGTACCAAATGAGAATGGCGACGATGCTAATACCTAGGAATTCTGAAAGAGGGGAGGAGAGATCTTTTCGCCTTAATACACGAGTTAAGACCTTGCGATAGGCCTCATTGCGATGATCAAATATAGCCTCCAAATACGCCTTAGCTCTAAATCCCTTAATGACGCGCAATCCACTTAATGTCTCTTCCAGTATGGATAAAATCTGCCCAAGTGTAGACTGTGCCTCTCCGGATTGTTGTCTCAGCTTACGAGATATCCCTCCGATGATCACTCCCGTAAAGAGGATGAGCACCAACACAAAAAGAGTCAACTTCCAGCTGATTAATAACATAAAAGTCAGACTCCCCAGGAGCACCAATGGCTCTCTAAATATCGACTCTATTACATTGAGTATACTCCATTCTACTTCCTGTATGTCCCCTGTTAGGCGGGACATAATATCTCCTTTGCGCTCGTCATTGAAAAAACCCATTGGCAGAACCAACAATTTCTTGTAGAGCTTTTTTCGTAAATCCCTAATGATACCTGTTCTTACGGGCGCAATAAAATACAATGCTAAATACCGAAATAAATTCTTTAAAAAAAAGCTGACCACAATAAAAAATGTAAGTATTCCTACGGCCTTTTGGCGGGAAAATTGAGCCATGAATGTCCCGAACCGATAGGTGAAATAATCAATGGCATTACCCAATGAAAGAGGGTCAGTAGGAGCAGATGGAGGGGCACTTTCCGGTCTAAATACTGTTTCGAGTAAAGGAATAAACAAAGGAATGTTAATAACCATGAAGAAGGCCATCAGTATATTGAACAGGATGGACAGACTCACCCATGTACGATAATTTTTCAGGTTGGAAATGAGTTTCCAGAAATTCATTTATTTCTTTTGATAGAAGTGGGCTTACAAATCACTCAAATCATAGTTGTCCAAGAATCCTGTGTTAAAATGACCTGATCTGAACACCTCATCATGGAGCAATTTTTTATGAAATGGAATGGTTGTTTTAACCCCTTCGACTATAAATTCATCTAATGCGCGAAGCATCTTTGTAATACACTCTTCTCTAGTAGCCGCTCGTGTAATTAGCTTCGCAATCATAGAATCGTAATAAGGAGGAATCACATATCCACTATAAGCATGGGTGTCGACTCGTATACCATGCCCCTTGGGACTGTGAAAAGAAGTAATCGCCCCGGGACTAGGACGGAAATTGTGTTTGGGATCCTCAGCATTTATACGGCATTCCATCACGTGTACATTGGTCTGAGGAAGATAATCTCCACCGGTTATTTTATCCCCTGCAGCAATTCGGATTTGTTCTTTGACAAGGTCGAGATTAAGGAGCTCTTCCGTGACAGGATGTTCAACCTGAATTCGGGTATTCATCTCCATAAAGTAGAAATCTCCATGTTTATCTAACAAAAACTCTACCGTACCCAGGCCTTCATATTGAATGGATTTTCCTGCTTTTACAGCTGCTTTTCCCATTTTCTTTCTCAACGCATCATCAACAGCTGGAGAAGGTGCTTCCTCCAAAAGCTTCTGATGTCTCCTCTGAATAGTACAATCCCTTTCGCTGAGATGAACGACATTGCCATATTGGTCTCCCGCGATTTGAATCTCAACATGACGAGGTTCTTCTATAAATTTTTCGATGTACATACCATCGTTCCCAAAGGCAGCCTTGGCTTCTTGTCGAGCCATATTCCATTGGGTCTCAAAATCTGACTCTTCCAGGACGATACGCATCCCTTTTCCTCCTCCTCCGGCAGTTGCTTTTAAGATAACAGGGTATCCTATTTCAGCGGCAATCGATTTGCCCTGTTTTACGTTTTTGATAAGCCCTTTTGATCCCGGAACTACGGGCACCTTGGCTTTTATCATGGTCTCTTTCGCTGTAATCTTATCTCCCATTCTGCGTATCATCTCCGCTGTGGGGCCAATAAATTTGATGCCATAATCATGGCATAATTCGGCAAAATCAGCGTTTTCTGCATGAAAACCAAATCCGGGATGCAACGCATCTGCATTGGTAATCTCTACAGCTGCCATAATTCTCGGTATGTTGAGATAGGAGTCCGTGGAAGATGGAGGCCCTATACAAATCGCTTCATCTGCAAAACGCACATGTAGACTATCTTTATCTGCTGTAGAAAATACTGCTACAGTCTTAATGCCCATCTCTTTACACGTACGAATAATCCGAAGTGCAATTTCTCCCCTATTGGCAATAAGTATTTTTTTTATCATTAGTCTGTCTTTTTAATGAAACGAACATGAATTTTATTAAACATAAATTTCACACAGAGTTTTGTTTATAAAAATTCATGTGAGAGCGAAGCGGTTCCATAGGTGCAGAAAATTTGTAATACATTTACTTTCAATTTATTAGAAATTTTTAAACATATGAAACGAACATGAATTTTATTAATTATAAATTCACACAGAAAGATAATTAAAAAAATTCATGTGAGAGCGCAGCGGTTACATAGCTGCAGAAATTTTATAATACATTTATTATCAATTTATTAGAAAATTTTAAAGATATGAAATAATGGATCGGATATACCCAATACCTTTAGGAAGGATCCACCAAAAACAAGACTTGATCGTATTCTACCGGACTAGCATCTTCTACCAGAACTTTTACGATTTTACCCGTCACCTCTGCCTCAATCTCATTGAAGAGCTTCATCGCTTCAATGATGCAGACCGTATCCCCTGCATTAATAGCATCCCCGACTTTTACATATGGGGGCTTATCCGGCGCCGGTGAACGGTAAAAAGTTCCTACCATGGGCGATTTTACTTCTATATAGTTGTTTTTCTCTTCGGCTACAGGTGCTGGCGTAGGGACACTATCCGTACTAGGCGCCGGTGCGGAAGAAGTCGTATCCACATGTGGGACAATGGAAGGTGCCGCATAGGTTGGGGGAGTACTAACAATTTTTGATTTCATAAAATGTTTTGTCCTGACCTGCAACTCAAATTCACCGTCCTTCAACTTGAATTCTGTCAACTCACTTTTATTGAGAAACTTTACCAGTTGCATAATTTCATTGAAGTTCATAGGCTCTAATTTTGATTTATTATGAAGTATTGCAATGGGATCCCGGCTGCTCCGAAATCCTATTCAAATATGAATGGTGCAATGCTCAAGTCCTGCAGTTTTATTAGGTTTGTTTTGTAGCTTTTACAGAACTGAGTGGTATGCTAAATGACATCTCTTAAGATGAAGAGACATCGAAATATTTATTTCTTAACTCTTTCCATGTACTCTCCGTTTTCAGACTTTACTTTCACAAGATCACCTACATTAATAAAGAGAGGTACTCTAATAGTAGCACCGGTTTCAACAGTAGCCGGCTTAAGCGCATTAGTCGCCGTATTTCCTTTGTGACCCGGTTCTGTAGCTGTGATTTCTAATGTAACATACTGTGGTAATTCTGCAGTTAGCGGTGTTTCGCTCTTCGCATCAAATAACACATCGATGATTTCGCCTTCCTTTAACAACTTGGGATTGGAAATTAAATCTTCCTGTAAAGCGATTTGCTCATATGTTTCATTTTCCATGAAATGGTACCCTCCGTCATCACTGTACAAAAACTGGTAGTTTCTCCTTTCTACTCGTACAGGGTGAATCTTATGTCCTGCAGGAAAGGTGTATTCCAGCACTTTTCCTGTCTTTAAACTCTTCAGTTTAGTTCTTACGAAAGCATTTCCCTTTCCCGGTTTTACATGTTGAAACTCTGTAATCGAATAGATCCCATTGTTCCACTCGATGCAAAGTCCGCGCTTGATATCTGATGTATTTGCCATATATTGGTTTTCTAATTTTGTGCAAAGATAATGCCACCGGCATGGAATAAAAAATATCCTTCGTGTTTTCTCCTATTTCCTTTTCTACTGTAAAGAATAATCAGAGATATTTATTGAGAAAATAAGGATAAACTCAACCGGTTACTTCGTGACAAGTGAGGCTTATATCAGCAGCCTAATATCCCCATTTTAATAGGGTAGCTCCCCATGTAAAACCACCACCAAAAGCAGTGAGAATGAGGTTGTCTCCCTTGTTAAGACGATCTTCCCACTCCCAAAGACAAAGAGGTATGGTAGCTGTCGTGGTATTGCCGTATTTCTGGATATTGACCATAACTTTTTCCTTGGGAAAATCAAACATATTGGCTACTCCGTTTATGATGCGCATATTGGCCTGGTGTGGTACAAGCCACTGGACATCTTCCTTCTTTAGGTTATTTTGCTCTAACACTTGTTTGATAGAACTTACCATGCCATTAATGGCGTATTTAAATACCGTTCTCCCCTCCTGATATATAAAATGTTCTTTGTTAGCTACCGTTTCTTGAGTAGCCGGATGAAGCGAGCCGCCCGCCTTTTGATAAAGAAAATTCCGTCCCACCCCATCACTTTCCAATACACTATCCAATATTCCAGTCCCATCTTCCGAAGGTTCTAACATAACAGCCGCTGAAGCATCTCCAAACAATATACAAGTCGTACGATCTGTGTAATCTATTATGCTGGACATCTTATCCGCCCCTACTACAATTACCTTTTTCAGTCCGGTCTCTACAAACTTGGCCCCAACGGTCAAAGCATATAAAAAACCTGAACAGGCAGCACTCAGCTCAAATCCAAATCCCGATTTGATACCCACTTTATCTCGAATTACATTGGCTGTGTCGGGAAAAAGCATATCAGGTGTAGCCGTCGCACAGATGAGCAGATCGATTTCATCCGGAGATACCCCCGTCTTCTCAAGCAGTAGTTTCACCGCTTCAGCTCCCATATCAGAACTCGCTTTGGATTTATCCTTTAAGATCCTACGCTCTTCTATTCCTGTTCGCGTTCTTATCCACTCATCATTGGTCTCTACCATCGTTTCCAATTCTGCATTGGTCAATACATAGTCCGGCACGTATCCGGCTACTCCCGTTATTTTGGCTATTTTCTTTCTCATTTTCTATCTCAATATTGGCTTAAAAAAGTCCGAAAGGTATGCAAAAAATAAGCATGACCTAATATCTATCTGTTTATTTTTTTAGATTTTGTCCCTAAAACCCCTTGGATCCTCATCAGAAAACCCGTTAGTTAGTCGACAACCCACTTCTTTTTTAGAAGTTTCTGCTTTCATGGTATGAACCGAACATGAATTTTATTAAACATAAATTTCACACAGAAGTATGTTTAAAAAAATTCATGTGAGAGCGAAGCGGTTCCATATGTGCAGAAAATTTATAATACATTTATTTTTAATTTATTAGAAATTTTTAAACATATGAAATAGTATTATTCACAGGAAGGAGTTTGAATTTGTTGAATGATTCAATAATTTTATAGCACCAGGTTATTATTAATTGTATTTTAACCCACTTTCATTTGCTGTACGTTACTAAGAATTATAGTACATCCCCTATCCGTTCGATGGATATACCCTATATTTGCAGCCCTCATTCAGAAGAAAATCGTCGAATATAAATAACCGTGTCATGAATACAATAAAAAAAATTACAGTTATTGGAGCCGGAACCATGGGCAATGGAATCGCTCATGTCTTTGCTATGAAAGGCTTCGATGTTACCCTGGTTGATATATCCAAAGATGCATTGGAACGCGCCCTGGACATTATTGCTAAAAACCTCACCCGAATGGTGAAAAAAGAAAAAATTACTGCGCAAGACCACAAAAACGCTTTGGCAGCTATTCAGACAAATACATCCGTCTCCAAAGGGGTCGAACAGGCGGATCTCATCGTTGAAGCAGCTACCGAAAATGTTGACCTCAAACTCAATATCTTCAAGGAAATGGACCTCCATGCACCCCAACATGCGATCCTAGCATCCAATACCTCTTCCATCTCGATTACCAAAATTGCAGCCGCCACCAAAAGACCCGCCCAAGTGATTGGAATGCATTTCTTCAATCCTGTACCGGTCATGCAACTCGTAGAAGTCATCCGGGGTCTGGAAACCTCTGATACCGTAACTAATACCGTAATGGACATTGCAAAAACCATTGGTAAAACACCTGTGGAAGTGAATGACTATCCCGGATTTATCTCCAACAGAGTACTCATGCCCATGATCAATGAAGCGATTTACAGCCTCTATGAAGGTGTCGCAGGAGTCCAGGAAATTGATACCGTCATGCAGCTGGGAATGGCTCATCCGATGGGACCTCTTCACCTCGCAGATTTTATCGGATTGGATGTGTGTATGTATATTATGAAAGTATTGGAATCCGGATTGGGAAACCCCAAATACGCTCCTTGCCCACTCCTGGTCAAAATGGTAGATGCAGGTAAACTAGGGGTTAAAACAGGAGAGGGGTTCTATGATTATTCCAACGGAGTAAAAGAAAAAACAGTTTCAGGATTGTTTTCTGCCTGATCCTTTTGTCCGATTCTTGATATATCCGATTTCTACAAGCATTTGATATGAACTTTTTGAAGGAGTATGAGTTTTGCTTTCAACTGATATTGATTAGGGCAGGTTGGGATCACCTAATCTGCTGGAATGGATAATATATTGCCTGTGTAAGCTTGATATCTTCAAGCACGAATATGATTGACCGTAAAGAATTTTAAAGACATGAGAAAAAAAATAGTACTCTGGGGAACTACTGCCTCAACGGACACCGAAGACAAAAAGGTATTACTCGCGATTGCCTTAAACAGCGAAGAAAATAGCCTCGACATCTACGTATTTCCTGAAGAATTGGCAACAGAAGCTTTTTATACTACAATGATTCAAGATTGGAGAGAGAATAAAGAGGTAAGCTTCCCTGAAGGATTTGAACACATTCAAAAACCCTTAACTACTTCCGAATCTATTCTTCCGGATCACCTCAAAGCAGACAATCCGGATATCATCCACCGCGCTCAAATGGAATGGCCCGTCCTCGTCCTGGCTGAAAAATTGTATAAAGTCTACAAAGATGAACTCAGTGAGCTAAGAAGCAAAATCGATGAAGCTACAGAGTTTAAAAAAGACCTGTGGGATGAACTGCAACAGTATTGGGCTAAGGTTCAAGAACAAGCGCGTTCCAAAATCCTTAACTACAATAATATTAAAGAACTCAGAGAAGAGACCAACGAGCTCTTTTCTGTAATGAAGGAACTTCGTAAAAAGGTAGATGCTGAACTACGCGAAACCTCCAAAAAAATTCGCCATGAAATCGAAGAAGCTCTGCATACTATCGATGAAAAAACAGAAAAGGGTCTCAGCCTTAAAATTCTGTTTGAAGACCTAAAAAAACTACAAGCCAAAGTTAAAGAAAGTGCTAATCTGATACGATCAGACAAGAATACACTTTGGAAACATATCGACAAACGATTCAAAGCCATCAAAGAAAAACGATTTGGCCCCGAAGGAGAAGACAACAAACTAAATCGCCTCCAAAGAAGAATAGATGGTTTGGAAAGAGCCTTGGATCGACTTAAAAAATCTGTCCGCCGAGACGAAAAAGAAATCCAATTCCAAAAAGATCGCATTAGCAATGCCGCTAACCAACTGGAAGCACAAATTCGCGAAGCAAAACTCATAATGCTGGAGGATAGAATCCGATCCAAAAAGGAGAAAATAAATGAAATGGAGGAAATTAAAAAAAATCTCCTCTCTGGCATAGAAAAAGAGAATAGAAGAATAGAAGAACGAAAACAAAGAGAAGAAAGTAAGCGCATCGCTAAGGAAAAGCTAAAAGAAGAACTTGAAAAATCAAAAAAGCTGGTCGAATCCGAAGGATATAAACTCCAAGAAGCCGTCGAAAAAGTAAAGTCCGCTAAAGAAGAGGCCAAAAAGAAAAAAGAAGAAAAAAAGAAATCCTCTGTTACCGATGATGTGCTTTCCGCTGTTGGTACGACCTTGGGAGAATCCTTTGGCGATGTCGTTGACACGATCAAAGCTGTCGCTAATGTCTTGGGAGAGCACGCAGATGAAATGGTCGAAGAATTAAAAGATAAAGCCGGTGAATTTATCCAAGATGTTAAGGAAGAAGCTGCTGATATCATAGATGAGATGAAGGAAAAACTCGACAATAACCCTGACGAAAATGACAGACTCCATGCCCCTACACAAGCTTCCGGAAAGGCACAAAAGGAGGAGGAGTAATCGAGGCTCTTTGCTTATTAGGCGATGCTTTGGGTAAAAGCATTTGACCTGATTTGCTGCAAAAACCCCGTTTAAACTGCGGAACCGAGCGATTTTCACCGTGATAATACCATTGAAATCATTCTGTGCATACAAAAAGATTTCAATATAGAAATTGTAGAGCCGGGAAACTACCGGTCTCCAAGCATATCACCCTTCTTCCTGTATTTATCACCTTCAGACGTAGATCTGTTTCAAATAAATTTGAAACGCCATTGGGTACGACATTGGAAAAGAAGTGCCTTTTAGAATTATCCCATCTTTAGCCCGATTTCACCATTTTCGAGTCGAAGCACTCCTCTGGGACAAACTGCGGAACATATACCACACCCCACACAGGAGGCCCTGAGAATATCCTCCCCTTTCTGTGCATAGGAACGCACATCAATACCCATTTCACAGTAAGTGGTGCAGTTGCCACATGATATACATTGTCCTCCATTGGTGGTAATTCTAAATCTGGATAAAAACTTCTGCTGTAGACCCAAAATCGCAGCCATCGGACACCCAAATCTACACCAAACCCGATTTCCCATCAGAGGATAAAAACCCACTCCTATCACTCCTGAAAAAACAGCTCCTATCGCAAATCCATACCAGGATCGCAAAGTCCCCGCATCAATAAAGAATATGTTTCCCTTGCCTGAGAAAAAATAGTTGAGGACAAGTAATGATATTGCCACTGCAACTGCTATCATCATCTTTCTTCCATCCTTTGCCATTTCATACCTCCTAAAAAAATATAAACCTCCTGTTACTCCAAGGGTAAGGAGGAGGACGATGATCAAAAAGGAGCGCTTATTGAGCCAATAAGGGGAAGAAGCATCCCCGAGATAGGACGATATCACCGCTATGGTCATCACGAATGAAAACACCAACACACTGTGAATCATCCATCGCTCGATCTTCCAGGCGCGCACCGAATTATCAGATAAATGTCTAAAAGAATCTCCTGCTGTCTCGGCGAGACCACCACATCCACAGACCCATGAACAATACCAGCGTTTGCCAAATCTATAGGTTAAAAAGGGCGATATCACAAATACCATCAAAAGCCCCCAAATCAACATGAACATGCCGATAGACCCCGCATGGATTAACCCATCTACATGCCATTGGTCGAAAAAATAGTAGTTGAGCGGCCACATATTGGCAAAATTGTAATAGGGTTCGTTGAGTCGCATCAGTATCTCCGGCAACAGAAAAGCAAATCCAAACTGAAAAAACATCACACTCAGCGTGCGGATCTGTTGATACCTGTTGTGTCGATACTTTGCGATAAACTTAATCCCAAAAAACACGATAGCTATGGTGTAAAGGACCCCGTAGACAAACCATTGGCTGGCCGGTTGTCCTTTTAGGAATTGACTCAATGGATCAAATAATGCAATCAAACCTGTATTGGCGACACCCTCTCCACCCAGACCCAGATACTTCGGAAAAAAGTACAATAAAATATAAAACCCTGTGATAATTATCCCCGATACGATGGCCGTCCATCCTCGCGAAGTAAATCCATTTTGCCATTGACCGTCATTCTTAATGCCCATAGGATGCCCACTGTACTTGTGGTAGGCATATACTAATATACTCCCTGATATCGTAGTTAAAGCGAGGAATAAATCTACAGAAGGCCGCATGATCCCAAGACCAAAACCATGCAATAGCAATAGCAATAATCCGAAAAATCCCAAAGCAAATGAAATGTATTTGGTAATATTGTTTTTATTATGTTGCATATAAAGAATTATTTATCTAATATTATGAAGAATATTAAAATATTATTTTGAAAAACAAGACAATATATCCTGTTCATAGGTCGCATAAAATTCCGGGTCGAAAAAAGCATCTGTCAAGGAGGAGAGAACTTGTTGAATCCGGGTTCCCTTTGCTATCCAGCCCTCACATATTTTGTGTCTAAACCGAATACCCATCAAGTTAAACCCGAGGACTCTATCCGTAGATCTTTCATAAATGATTCGTACCGATGATTTTCCTTTCGGATGTTCCCAATATAAACTCGCCTCATTTTCACCAAGTTGAACAGGGACATAACCATATACTTGGTATTCGATATCGAGAAACTTGGCAGAATTAAACCAGATACCGGGATCGTATTCAGTAGCATTTCCACCAATCGTCTGAGCTACCGTTTCTCCCATCATTTTACCGGTATACCACACCGCTTCTATTGGTCTTCTACCCGGTCGCGGATGCTTCATTTGAGCACAATCACCGATCGCATAAATATCAGGTAGATTCGTCCGTAAATACTCATCGACCAATATCCCTCTATGAATTTCAAGGGGAGTTTCCTTAAGCCATTGGATGTTGGGATGCACCCCAGCCGTTAATCCTACCATTTGGCAATCTATCAGTTCCCCTTTAGAAGTAATTACACCGCTAACTCGTCCATTTCCATCGTCCTTAATCTCCTTGAGCTCGGTGTTTAAACGGAGATCTATCCCGTGTTCGAGGATATGGCGATTGATCATGGAAGATTCTTCCGGCGGCAATACCATATTCCAAAAACTATCCTCTCTAACCAAAAAAGTCACTTCCTTACCTCGGGACAAAAGCATTTCCGCCAGCTCGATACCGATGAGTCCACCGCCTACTATAACCCCTTGCCGGATTTCTTCTGACCATTGCTCCAAACGATCCAAATCCCGCATATGATACAGTCCCGTAACCCGATCAAGATCTTGTCCGGGCCATCCAAATTTATTGGGTTCCGAACCCACTGCGAGAATAAGGGTATCGTATGAAATGGTACCCGAATGGCCCAAGGAAAGTATCCGGTTGTCAACATCAATACCTGTTACCCGATCCGACAATAATTCAATCCTGTTTTTTTTCCAAAACTCATCAGCATACGGCTTTAAATGCGCTTTCTTCATGTGACCCATATAGACATACATCAAAGCTGTTCTTGAAAAAAAATAGGGATGTTCATCTGAAATAATAGTAATAGAAGCATCTGTCCTCTTGCGGAGTTCAATGGCCGCCGTCACACCACTTATTCCATTTCCAATTATGACTACTTTCTGCATATTCATTAGTATTAACTTGACAATGATTGGTTTTCTTCTAAATTATCCTACTTCCCCACACCATTTCAAACAAAGCACAATGTGCTAACTCTTGTTTGACTTATCCCCTCCTGTTCTTATACCAAACCGCTATCGAGATGGTGAAATAGAAAAAGAATTCGTTCTTGCTTATTCTATAAAAAACATCTTTGCATCGTCTTAGCTATAAAAATATTTTTTATACAGGAAGAAGCGAAAACTAAACTTTTTATAATCAGCATTTTGGTAGCAGTTGGG
>JALSTN010000006.1 GCA_026983735.1 Saprospiraceae bacterium
GAATTGGCGCTGGCGGAGTCTATAGACAATGGAAAGCCCCTTAAACTGGCTAAAAATGTCGATATTCCCCGAGCTGCTAAAAATTTTAAGTTCTATGGTACAGCTATTTTACATTATGGTTCTACTTCGTATGAAATGGTAGAACAACCGGCCATCAATTACACATTGAGGAGACCGATGGGTGTAGTGGGCTGTATCTCCCCCTGGAATCTGCCACTTTATCTTTTCTCCTGGAAAATAGCTCCTGCCTTAGCTGCCGGAAACACAGTTGTTGCCAAACCATCGGAGATGACACCTATGACGGCTTTTCTCCTCTCCACCCTCGCTACCCAGGCCGGACTGCCACCGGGAGTCCTCAACATAGTTCACGGTCTTGGGCATAAAGTCGGAGCTCCGATTGCAGCTCATCCCGGTATTAAGGCCATTTCCTTCACTGGAGGGACGAAGACGGGCGCTGAAATCGCTAGGGTATCGGCTCCTATGTTCAAAAAGCTTTCTCTAGAACTCGGCGGCAAAAATCCAAATATCATTTTTAACGATGCCCCCTTCGAATCAACATTAAAAACTACCCTTCATTCCTCCTTTGCCAATCAGGGGCAAATCTGTCTATGCGGTTCCCGTATTTTTGTCCAACGAGGAATCTACAATAAATTTAAAAATGCCTTTATCGAAGGGACGAACCGTCTGACTGTTGGCCCTCCAAGTCATCCGGATACCCAAATCGGAGCTGTTGTCTCCCATGCCCATCTCCAAAAAATAAAATCTTATATTCAGCTTGCCAAAGAAGAAGGGGGAATCCTTTTATCCGGAGGAGAACAAGTAAATCTGAAAGGAGAATATGCCGGCGGATATTATATCCGTCCCACCATTATAGAAGGACTGAATTTCGCATGCAGAACCAACCAAGAAGAGATTTTTGGTCCTGTAGTAACCTTAACCCCATTCGACACCGAAGAAGAAGTCCTCCACATGGCCAATAGTGTTCGCTATGGCTTATCATCCACAGTTTGGACACAAAATCTTTCCAGAGCTCATAGAATGGCAGCGCATCTAGACTCCGGAATCGTTTGGGTCAACACCTGGTTATTGCGGGACTTGCGTACTCCCTTTGGTGGCATCAAAGATTCCGGAGTAGGTAGAGAAGGGGGTTTTGACGCCCTCGATTTTTTTACCGAACCTAAAAACGTATGTATAAAATACAACCCCGAAGAAGACCCCCTAATTCACTAAAGTTTGAGGGTATCAAGTGAGGATAAAACGGATTGTTGTCCGTCAGCAATTGGACTCAATTAAGAGACCTCTATTAAGATTAAGATATGCTTTCTAATCTTACACAGTCCTTTTGAGTAACACCATACTCCTATATCAGTAACATAATCCTACCAAAACTCACAATTATAGATGTTTCAATATATACGTTTATAAATTGACAACATCCATATAAATTAATTTAAAGTGGCCTCAGCAGTCCAGTAGATAGAAAACAAATCTATTATTGGCCTATTCTAATAAGATAAATAACCGTTAATAGGTTCTAAGAATATATTATCTCTTAACCCATTTTCCAGTTCCTATAATCTCCCCTCCCTCTCCTCTTATAGTATAAAAATATGTCCCTGGAAAGAGATCATAAAATGAATAATTGTTCTCTCCATGATGTATGTACAAGTGTTTTACCTGGATCCCATTCATATTTAAAAGATCCAAATTAATTCGACGCTTTTTACCTTCATACCTTATTGTCATATCCCCTTTTGATGGATTAGGGAACAGTGTAATATCTAAATTAGGATCGGGCAGTACAGGTCTTGAGGTTGATGTTATAAAGCGACCATCAGGACCTATGTGCATAATGAATGCGATGGCAACGGTATCCCTTGTGGGCCCATAATATTTCAGCCCTCCTATGTAGCATGAGCTATCTCTATCACATTTGACATCAAAAAGTGAATAACTAGCTCTTTTTCTCCCTTGAGGAACATAGTACTTCGTCCATTGAACTTCTAGATTTGAGTCTATCATAGTGACAGCGATACCATCTTGATACGAATGCAACATCTGAGAAGAATAAATTAAATTGTCATAATACTTGTCTATACATCGACCATCCCCCATCCAATAGGGATAATACTGATTATCAAGGTACACTTTATTTTTTTTAATCAATTGATAATCTGTGGTTAATTTAATGAAATTCAAATTTGATCCTCCCCCTGACCCTCCACCTATAAATTGTCCATTTCTCAATTCTATTACTCTTCCTTGAATAGCACCCATACCTAATGTATTGTCTTTAGGGGTATCCACTTTATAAATATTTAAACTATCATCATAATAAAAGAAATAAGTACTAAATCCAATATATCCATTGGTATCACGGTTTGGCAGAATATCTGATATCCAGAAGTAATTGGTTTTATCGATAGATTTTAAGGGTTTGATTCTTGTGAAATTCCCATTTGAATCAATCAAATAAGTGATGTTAAAAATAATAGGTTTAATGTGTTTTTTACCTATGTAATTCTGAAGACAAGTTCCTACAAACCCCATATCCCTCTTTGAATAGTGGATATTGCATTGACCGATTGATAAAGAGTCCTCCGATAATTTTAGATCCAAATTTTGCAAATGCAATTGTAAGTCCATCTTGGCAGAGCAAAAACTTGATATGTATTTAATACTGTCATATCCCCATCCAATATTATTTGCTATTCCGAATAATATAAAATAAGAACTGTCTTCAGACATTGCTGTCTCAACTATATATATATTTTGAGTATCCAATTTAAGGATGTTTCTCTTCAAAATTTCAAAATCCTTATTCACTACTAACTGAGTACTTACAGTTCTTGGGTAATTCAAAACGCTGTCTATCACTTGTGATGTAAAAAATAAATACAATTTATCTCCCACTATTTCTATCGACCTAAGTGATGTTTCAGGGTATATTTTGGACTTAAAATAGTGTATTTTGGACTGGGCAGAAATATGCCCAGTCCAAAATACACTAATTATTATATTTAAAAATAATAAAGGGAAAAGTTTTTTCATTAGTGTAATATTTTATAATGGATTTAATGAATACTATGACTCATTTATTTCCATATCAATCGTTATTTTAGTTACAGTAATTTTTAGGTAGCTTATCTGGAGCTGAATCAACTACAAAAGTACCATATTGTGCCTTATCTACCCCTGCTCCCCAAAAAGTTCTTGATACTATTGAATTATCCAGTGATATATTCCAGGTTGTCATATCTACATGAATAAAACTCTTTCCCTGTGGTTCATTATTTATCATTATCGACTCTAGATTATCCAAATAAAAGTTTAATTCATTCGATTGTAAACAATACTCTTCTACGTAAGGCTGGCTTAGATCCGGGCAAAAAGGTAAATATGGATCTGGAGCATTACTTCTATTGCACACTACAGCCCAAACCACATAATCCATAATCATATCATACGGGTCAGGGTCGTTTTGATTATTCTCAAACCACCCATTCAACTCGACTGTAGAAATAGCTTCAATATCTTTAAAATATCCATATATAGGTGAACGTAGGTTATAATTAACATATTCTGCTTCTTTTGTATAAGCCGGCGTTGTATTTCCATCATTGCAGAAATCTCCCGATATTGAAGGAAATTGCTCCCCATCCAAAAACCTTCGCTTACCGTTTCCCCCTTGACTTTGCTTAATTGCCACAATACTAGTAACTGATAGCCTCAAATAATTTGAATTACTACTATCTAACTCAACATCATAAACCACAGGGACTTGATGATTAGGATCAGGGCAAACACAGTAAAAATGATTTGACGCAAATAATACAGCTTGACTATAAAATTCGTCTAAAGCAGATTGTGATACTCCTCCACCTTGTTTTTCAACATCAAATAGTTGTGAAGCGGAATATGTTATTCCCGAACTACTATGTGGATCTGCATATTGATCATTGAGTAATTCTTCAACATAATTAATGACCTCCTGATCTGAGTATAGACCAGATGGAGATTGGACAATTGCACCCAAATAATTGTTTTGATTAGCACTTATTAATTCATTACTATATTGTAATTCTGAAAGGGATGCATTATCTGTCTTTGAACATGCATAAATTAAAAAACAAATAAAAATAAAGTGTATTATATTATATGGTATTTTTTTCATTTTTCGTAAATTTATGAATATTTTTGTAATACCCCTCTCCGTACTTGGCACTACTATGCCGTGGCGAGGGGTGTTTTCTTTAGGGGGTTCTTCGTTCTGTGTGCGGGATTCCTTTACCAGAATGGAGGATCTC
>JALSTN010000007.1 GCA_026983735.1 Saprospiraceae bacterium
GTGTCAAATGCCTGAATCATACCGATAACCGTACCCATAAATCCCAACATCGGAGCAATAGCAATAAAAAGAGATATCCATACCAGCCCTTTCTCCAACAAAGCCATCTGTACACTACCAAAGGAAACGATCGCTTTTTCAACCGCTTCAGGACCACTTGCTGCATGCTTCAATCCCTCATACATAATACTAGCAGTCGGGCCAGGGGTCGATTTGCACACCTCTGTAGCGCAATTCAAATCCTGCTTTGAAAGACAGCCGTCTATTTTATTCATCAACTTGTCCACATTGGTAGAAGCCAAGTTCAAGGTTATAATACGCTCTATCGCAAAGGCAAGTCCTAAAATTAAGCACACCAATACCGTACTCATAAAGGCCCATCCCCCTTCAATAAACTTTTCTTTTAAAATCTGAAATCCCGTCGACTCAGCAGCAGCTCCTACGGCAGCTATCGTATTGAATACAAGGGTAATAATCACTAGCAAAGTTAACTTTCGCATAATCTTGAATTTTAATTTTTTAAAGTTATGAAATTCGATTTGTCTTGTCAAAACATGTCAAATACTGAGCAAAAAAAGGATTTTTTTTTCACTAAAGCCAAATATTTTAACAAAAAACTTTTATTTTTTTTCACCAACGTACGGCCATAAGGTGTTTGAAAATCACAAAAAAAGCTTGCAATTTACTTTAATTCTATATTTTATACATATATAAATATTACAATACGATAAAAATATTCTCAAGGCGGAGACTACCCCTTATTTCTGAAGTTATCAATATAACCATATGTCTGAACCAAATCTTCCACCTTATGACTGGAATTAAGCACCACTCTACTCACTAATGGAGACTCAGGTGTCGGGTAATGAAAAGAAGAGAGAATCACTCCCTTTGCCTTTAAGTAGGCCGCCAGCCCGACCATTTCATACATAAATACCGGAAATCCCTTCAAATGAATCCCCCCTAATGAGCTTGCCAACTGCTCCGCTTGGGCTATAAGATACCTTAACCTCTGTCTACAAGTTTGTGCGATTTCTCCCCCTTTGACCAGTGCGTATAAGGGACCTGGAGGCGGTGGTGAGGCTCCCCCCCACATAGGATGGCGCTTGATACTTTGAATTAATCGGATATCTCCGGCGATTATGGCTCCCGGGGTGGAAAACGCTTTGCCTAACGAAAAAAATAGTGTTATATCCACATTATCAGGCATGGATGGCAGTAAAGAAAATACCCCATGCCCCTCCGCTCCCAGGATTCCAATACCATGCGAATCATCAATCACTAAATGAATTCTTTTATCTGCGGGCAAAGCCGCGAGCCATCGCCAATCCGATGGCTCGCCTAGTGTAGGATATACGCTATTGGTAAATATCCATATCTCCTTTTGCCCTTCCTGCTGTTCTACTTGCTTCAAAAGTTCCATGGAAGAATGGACGGTCTTTACACTATCAAAAGCGATAAAAGAACCTACCGATGGATGAGCGCGAAAATAAATCTTACCCGCTCCGGAAGGGACTTGCTGCCGAAGTAATTGTCCTGCCAATGTCCCAGAAGAACACAACACTGCAGCCTCTTGTCCGGTTTGAGCCCTAAACATTGTCTCTACTTGTTCATATACATCCGGCACATGTCGAAATAACCTTGACCCTCCATAATGAGTACCATAAAGGGCATTGCCTTCGATTAAGAGCCTATGCCAGTCTACATTAACATGGAGTCCAAGATAAGAGGTCCCTGCAAAGTACAAGTAGGATTGTCCTCCTATCTCTATCGTTCTACCCGTCGTTTTTTGAAACATAGGAGAAAGGTTTGGTCAATTTCAAACGATCAATTCTACTCCTGTACCGTTCGACTTGGGAAATTGATACCCCGTGGGTAAGACCTCGACTCCCTTGGCAATATCTCCTTTTAAGAGAAGCGCTCCGTCTGCATCTACATAATCCAATAAGGGTAAAAACTGGCAAACCCCTGAGATGCCGACTGAGGATTCTGTCATACAGCCTACCATCGTCTGCAATCCAAGTCGCTTGGCCTCTAATATCATCTTTCGGGCAGGAGTCATTCCTCCGGCCTTAACCAACTTGACATTGATGCCGTGAAATCTACCGACACATTTCCCAATATCATCATAAGTGCGGCACGCTTCATCCGCGATCAAGGGCAAGGCGGATTGCCGATAGACCTCTTCCATCTCCTCCCAAGCATCAGCGGGCATCGGTTGCTCGATAAACTGAACGCCCAGCTCCTTGAGTTCCTTTGCATTGCGTATGGTCTCTTCTGCTGTCCATGCAGCATTGGCATCCACCCGAAAAGGAGCATCGGTTACTTCTCTTAATCTACGAACTATATCGATATCGTGATCCGTCCCAAGTTTAACTTTATAGAGAGGCCAAGGCTTTTCTAACAGCTTTTCTTTCATTTTATCAATGCTGTCCAATGCTATGGTGTAATTAGAAATGGGAAGCACGGCCTCTACATCTAAGCCCCACATAGCATAGACCGGGAGCCCTTTCATTTTGCCTTCAAGGTCAGTCGCTGCCATATCAATCGCACAGTGCAAAAATGGCAGATCTTTTAGATCTTCACTCAGGTAAGCCCAGAATTCCTCTGCAGATTCTAACTTATAATCCGAGATCTTCTCCGTCAAAGAGCGTAGCCTTTCCTCCATCCCTTCCACCGTAGTATGGTAATAGCGATTCTCTGTGGCTTCTCCATATCCTGTAAACCCATCTTGGCCAAGGGATACAATAAAAGTGCGTTGGGTTGTAATCGTCTCCCTGGATATTCCAAAGGGATGCTCAAGCTGCAATGTTACTATCTTATAATCTATCTTCATATTTTACATTTTTTATGTCCGATCAAAGTGTAGCCGGTTCGACTAGCTTAAGGATGCGTTTATCCATCTCCCATCGCGCCTTTACCCCGACTGGAAAAGTGCACATCCGATCAATATGCCCAAAAGTAAACCCGTAAAATACCGGGATACCAAGGGTGCCCAACCTGTCCTTTATCACTTGCTTTAGGGTCAGGGAATCATCCATCGGCTTCTTCTCACACCCTCTGAATATTCCCAAAAGAATACCCGCTGCTTCCGACAAATGCGAAGATTGCAAAAGAGTGGTCAACATCCGATCCACTCGATAGGGCTTCTCCCCTACATCTTCGATAAAAACAAGTTTGCCCTTCGCGTCCCAATGATATGGAGTGCCTGATAAAGCACTCAACAAGGTCAAGTTGCCCCCCGTCAGCACTCCTTCCGCATTTCCGGGAGCTATAACTTCAGGTGTATAAATATCCCCTTCAACATTACTGAGGGTGTGGTATGAAATGGTGGGCATCGCCCTTTCTGTGAATAAAGTCTGTCGTAACATCTCCCGACTATATGGATCTGAAGGTCCCTTGCCTATCGGACCGTGAAAACCTACGATGCCGGTATTAAGATGAATGGCGTGGATCAATGCCGTTATATCACTATAACCTATAACAGGTTTAGGATGCGCAGATATTAGACCATAGTCCAATAGAGGTAAGATACGCGTGACGCCGTATCCCCCTCGGATGCACCATATCGCTTTCACCTCAGGATCGAGATACATCTCATGCAAATCGGACACCCTATCCGCATCCTTTCCTGCCAAATACCCGTATTTATCATGTAGATGCTTGCCTTCTTTAATTCGTAGTCCCCAAGAGGATAAATGTGCTATAGCTTTCTCATATCCCTCCTTATCAAAAGCGCTAGCCGGAGCGACTAGGCCTACCCTGTCCCCTTTGCGCAAAGCAGGAGAAAGCACCGTAGTGGCGGGGGAATGGCTTTTTTTGTCTCGTAGCCCCAATGCAGAAACACAACTGCTCAATGCAGCACCATTGACTAACATCATGCCCCATCGGTTAAATGCCCTTCTATTCATCGCTTCAAAATTTTGGGGCAAGGTACGAGGTTTTTATGTATTGAAGATAGGACTAAAGGGATTTCATTACGCCTCACCGAGTGCCAATTATTCCCCCTTCCTACTCTTTCACCCAAAAACAATATCCGCCTACCTTGTAAAACGACTCCTCCGAATTGTGTAGTTTATCAAAACTCTTGTAGTACTTGTTAATACTGTGCGCAAATAACTTAAGATTGTTGTCCGATCCTGCATTCATCCGCACGAAACCATCCAGCTCGTGATTCGAGCATCGCCCCTTGAAGTACTCATCAAATACCCATGGACGAATGATGTGATAAAAGAAAAATAATCCCGCCTTCTTAGGAATTATATAAAACTTCAACGCGTAGTACCTGTCGTCTAAATACGCGTATTGACCTTCCAAACTCTTGACGCCATCATACACCGACTCGTTCAACAGATAGTTCCATGCCGTATCTACCCCCCATCTGAAGTCCCCCACCAAGCGCGGCAAGGCATCGATCGAATCCAAACGGACGATGTTCGTCCGAGGCGAAAACAAAAAATACTCCAATTCGTAATCCTTATCCGCTACACGATCATGTACATGTTTGTCAAAACGTGAATACACCCATATCGTATCTCCGATGTGATACGTATCTTTCGCAGGACTCAGCGTAACCGGAATGTCAAAGACGTGCTTATCTCCCAACTTGCACGCTCTGTCCTCGCAATTCCAGAAGGTGACCGTCAAAATAATCAACCCAATAATATTTAATCTCTTAGTGCTCATGCTTAAAAGTTTTATTTACAGATTAATTTTACTTCACATAAAAAAAGTAACTGTCAGGATAATAAGTGTTATTTACAGATTTTAATTTACTCGCAAGCCGTTTATACTCCTCATCCGGACAGTCCTCCAACAAATGAATATTGTTATCCGCTCCTTTATTGATATACACCGTCCCGCGCGTAAACTTTGCTCTTTGGCATTGGCCCGGTATATCGCGGTATTGGATTACGCCTATCCCCACTTGTTGTATAAGCTGGTATAAGCCCTTTTGGCGCGGAACTATTTTAAACTCCAGCTTGTATTGATGGTCTTCATAGTTATAGTGACCATCAAAGCTAATTTCTCCATCACTATATGTAAAAATATAGTAATCATAAATAGTGTCTACGATAAGATCAAATCGATCATTAGCATATAAATCAACGGGAGAAACACCGATATCAAGAATCAAAGTTGTAGGAAAAAATTTAAAATTCTCCAGTTTAAAATACTTGCTGCTACTCACATCAAAGACCTCGTCTGAGAAAAATGAGCGTATCGTTATCGTATCTCCTATCCGGTAGGTATCGCGTACCGGTGTCAATGTGGCTGGCGCTTTTAATTCAGTGCCTGCATTGTTACCGCCCTTACCGGGAGGAATACAGTCCTTTTTACAACAGGCATTCAGTAATAGTCCTATGCTCAGGAGCCCAAAAAGGTAGGATGTCGTGTGTTTTATTGATATATTTTTCATTGTCTATGTTTTTTTAGATAGCCTGAATCTAAGCAACTTTACTTCACATAAAAAAAGTAACTGTCAGGATAATAAGTGTTATTTACAGATTTTAATTTACTCGCAAGCCGTTTATACTCCTCATCCGGACAGTCCTCCAACAAATGAATATTGTTATCCGCTCC
>JALSTN010000008.1 GCA_026983735.1 Saprospiraceae bacterium
ATGTCTTCACCGCCAACGCCGACAACATCAACGACTCCTGGCGCCTCTTCCACACCCCCAATATCTCCATCCTCCGAACGTGGATTTACGACCGTTGGGGAGAGTTGGTCTATTACAATGGGGAAGGAGATCCCATTTGGGACGGTACCTTCCACGGCAAAGACGCCCTTCCCGGTGTCTACACCTACGTCGTAGAATACCGCGACAGCGAAGGTAAAACCGCCCTCAAAGCCGGAGATATCACCTTGGTGCGGTGAAAGGGGGGATTCGCCCAAAACCCCGTTTAAACTGCGGATGGTGGGGGATATGACCAACGGATTTTAATGTGGGATATATCGTGTAGACGGGATAAATCCCGTCTACACATGATGTTTTTTTTTGAACACTTGGATTTTGTTTCAAATAAATTTGAAACGCCATTGGGAGGGCGGGGGATATGACCAATGGATTTTAATGTAGGATATATCGTGTAGACGGGATAAATCCCGTCTACACATGATGTTTTTTTGAACACCTGGATTTTGTTTCAAATAAATTTGAAACGCCATTGGGGGGGCGGGGGATATTTCCTATGGATTTTAATGTAGAGTATATCGTGGTGAAGGGAAGTCTTTAGACGCATAAAAAAGG
Source organism: Saprospiraceae bacterium (assembly GCA_026983735.1). Lineage (GTDB taxonomy): Bacteria > Bacteroidota > Bacteroidia > Chitinophagales > Saprospiraceae > JALSTN01. Next base: position 631 of record JALSTN010000008.1, read on the forward strand.
GGTTCATCCGATATGGATGAACCCCTTTTTGCGGTCTGGACGGGACTCGAACCCGCGACCTCCGGCGTGACAGGCCGGCATTCTAACCAGCTGAACTACCAGACCGGCTTGTTAAAGCAGTGCAAAAGTATAAAAAATATACTATTTGTAATATGTTTTGTAAAAAAAATAAAAATATTCTTAGGAAAGCCTGCTGGATTAAAGATCGAGCGCCAAGGGCCAGCGCATTTATCGTCCATACAGCTCTATGAAAGAGAAAGCCCGGTCAAAATGCCCGGGCTTGGGTAAAATAAGTATACTTTGTTGTCTACCTATAAAATCATCAATAAAAATCTTCTTTTTCTAAGAAGCGGAGGAGCTTCAGGCTACATTACAATTCCTGTACTTTGCCGATACCTCCGGCAGTGATCTCTTTGATTTCAGGGTTCCCTTTGTACCGGACTTTGCCGATACCATCAGACTCGATATGCAAGAATTGGGTTGCATTGACGGTGACCTTTCCAATCCCTGAATTTTCTAAAATCAGTCTTTTGCATTCAAAATCCATAGCGTCGAGGGCTCCTACACCTGAAGCTTCAATCGAAGCATTATCTGCAAAACCACTTAATTTTACCTTGCCGACTGCATCGATATTTGCTACCAATTTACCCAATTCCAAGGCTAAGTCCGTCTTCCCTACACCGGATATAGAAAGCTTCAATTCCTCGAGTTTTAACGGGGTAGAGGTCTCCACCTTACCTATCCCCTCTATACTCAAATCTTCCAAATCCCGAAGGGTCACATAAACGCTGAGTTGGGTTGATTTTGATATATTAACCTCCTCTTCCCAAGACAATAACAGTGTGCCATCCTTGGAGCGAACGATGACATGTGGCTCAATGTTCGAATCTGCCTCAACAGTGACTTCCTCCCTCTCTCCCTGTCGGAGGAACACATTAAAAATGCCTTCAATTTGAATTTTGTTAAAGGGTTGGACTTCGCGCTTTTTGGTAATGACATTTCCATTGCCCTTAACCCTTTGCCCTGTGATATTATCTAAACAGGACAAGGTTAAAGCGACAAATAATAATGAACCGACAATAAGTTTTACTGATCTCATTTTTTTGTTTTTTAGGTTAATTCAAATCCTACATACCCTTGTTACAACTATTTATACGAATCAGGTATGAAATAGTTACATCTCCTCTCGATACTTTGCCATTTCATACCGGAGACCTTTCTTATTTATATTAAGAAGAGCGTTACAATTGCACTTGAGATTGAGGTATGAAATAGTTGCATCTCCTCTCGATATTTTGCCATTTCATACCAGAGACCTTTCTTATTTATATTAAGAAGAGCGTTAATTCTGTACCGTGAAGGTAACCCCCGGCTCTACATACAATTGGCTATTGCCGTAAAAGTAGATGGCTTTAACCTGTGCATTGGCCATAACTTTCGGGAAATAGGTGTAGAAAGTTGGAGGAGGAATCGTAACACTTTCAGAACTGGTAGGCACGGCTCCCTTGGACCAATTAGCTGGCGTATGCCAATCGTGGCTCACGGCCCCAATCCAATAGTTGCCAAACTCATATGCTCCTTTATCAATAGTCATCAGTTGGGGACGTGGAAGGCTGTCCCGATCGACTTGGAGCCCGTTATTGGTGCCGGACTCTACAGCAGGAGATCCACTTTGTAGGTGCAAATCCGGAGGAAAAACCGTTGTATTTACAAACAACGGGTCACCAAAAAGGGTATTGAGATCTTGTCCCGTTCCTGTTTTCCAAGCGTTAAATCCGGTATAGGAGGTCCCCTGCCATTCGAATTCAGCATCATTGATCCCTATGGTATGATAATAGAGATTGCTATCGAGTGTCAGATCGACAGGAGCGGTATTGGAGCCTTGTAAGATTATCAAATTATCCGTATTGGTGCTGAAGACCACGTTATTTCTAAACGAACAATGTTCCGCATAGGTCAGATTAATTTCAGCCTCATAATCGTTGAGCGTGTCATTATCGTAGAGGGAGTTGTTGTATACATGGACATCCGTCACCTTACCCGATCCGGATGGATAATCATAACCACCCAATGCAATGCCTGACTTAGCATTGCGGAATAATACATTATTGCGCACTTCGATATTAGAAGCGGATTTTCCGGTGTGTTCACACCCGACTTCGATGCCCCAAATATTGCGATAACAGGTATTGCGCTCTAGGGTTATATCCTTTGCACCATCGATATAAATACCGGCATTAGCGGCATATGCGGACTGGCAGTCATACACGGTATTTTCATTGATATTGCCATGCCGTGCCTGGTCCAAAGAAGGATCCGGGCAGGTCCCTTCATGTCCTATAGCATCGATAGCGATATTGGGGAGGTCCCAAAGCGTATTCCTTCGCACGTCGAAGGTATCTACATTGCCATTGATGGCCAGGCCTTCACTATAACCGACTCGACAATGATACACCTCATTATCTTCAATAACCAGATACCGAATGGCTGTGGTAGAATCGCCATATACAATGATGGGTTGAGCATTGGTGCCGGCATGAACTGGATCCGTAGAATCAGCAGAGAAATGAATGTTGTGAAACACGCAGTTCTTGAGCGTTATGTGCTCACTTTTACCATGGATAAGCACTCCTTGAGCGTCATTGTACATCGCATTTTGGACGGTAATACCCTCGAAGGTAACGCCCTTTCTATCCTGAATTTCAATCATAGGCCCTGCGCTTTCATTACTTCCATCTAGTCGAACTTTTTGACCTAGATAATTCCGGACGTAGATACTATCCACGGCAACATATACCTGCTCTTTATACATTCCCTCAAGGACATAGATATTGGCATTGGGGGTCGCATGGTGACAGGCATAATCGATGGTTCGCCAAGGACGTTGGAGGGTTCCGGGGTTATTATTATCCCCTTTGACAGATACATAATAAGACCGAAGGAGTGGGGAGTAGTGCGGGATTACGAACGAGCCGAGGAGTTTGAGGTAAGCACTTTGATATCGGTCTTGATTTTCGGTTATTTCCCAAGAATTATCATCTGCATTATTCCAATTTTTATAGGATTTCTGCCAGGGTTGCAATTCAGGAGGAGCAATCGTATCCGGACCGGGAGAAACGTAGGTTTCATTAGGCCCCCCTACGAGATAGCCGGGTGCAGGTCCATACAAGGAGCTATCTGCGTTATCATATCCCGTGCTATCTTCAAACCACCCGTGATAAAACTCCGGCACCGAATGCTCCCCACCTATCTCTTCCAGGCGTGATAAATACAATTGTTGCAGAGGATTGGTACCGTGTATGAAATGAAGATACCCCTCTGCCGCATCCCGATGATTGTCATCATTCACGGTATCCAATCCGTATTTTACGATATTGGTGAAGGCGCTGCCACCATAACATCTGTAGGCATTGCTTCCCCATCCACAATCATATAAATACGCCCGATACGCATCCGTACTATCATTGTACTGGTTGATGATATCAAAATTGCTAGAGGTATCTGTAGCGGCGATCATGTATTGGTTACGGATGTCCATCACAATCGAATCTGTACTATACGGGGAAATGCCGTAGTAGAGTAAAGCAGAGTTGATTTGGGGATCTTTAAAATAAATAGCTATGGCATTCCACTGAAACAAATGGGTATTCTTGTAGTGATCGTTAAAGTAATCACGATAAGTGGTGGTATCCCCTGTAAGGACCAACAAATAAGCGGAAGCCGCAGTAATATTGGCGTATTGGGTATAAGAACCATCTTCTGCTGCTGAGTTGAGAAAACCCGCATTGTCATAATTAGAAGGAATATCTGCGGGATGGGTATCTATCCAATTCCATGCATCCTTTGCCGCTTGTTCCAAAGTGTCCGCATAAGCTTGCATTTCGGGATATGGCAAGGAGCGAAAGACAATAGCTGCATGTGCCCATACGCCACAAGCGTTGATCGTAGCCGATGCTGTAGCAGGAGCATACCTTCTTGCTAAAGTCTCAGAACTCGGGGGGCAAGTACTTCCTCCCCACTGAGTGACAGATACCTTGTGCAAAACAGAACCATCAGATTTCTGCATTTTCAAAAACCAATCCAATTCCCATTTTGCTTCATCCAAGATGTCCGGGACTCCGTTGCCGGATTCGGGCAATGCATAGTTATCTCCCCACACTTCAGGGTTTTCTTCATAAGCGGCCAATAAGTCATGAATGGCTATATCCGCGTAATTGATATACTTGTTGTGATCTCCTGCATCGTGCCATCCCCCTGATAAATCCCGGGAAGTAGATGAACTCGTATCCGAAACTAACCGACAATCTCTATCCTGTAAAGTACCCAAATGACAAGCGGTATCCGTCCAGCGATAGTCCGCCCATGGCAATGACTTAGGAGTCCCACATCTCTGGTAATAAAAAGAACGCACTGCCTGTTTTAATACCGCATCATAAGCACTATCCCCTATGACAAAGGGATAAGATCCTGTATCCTTTCCCGTCTCTGTCAAATAATACTCGCCCGGTGTCACCCAACTGCTAAAATCCACCCACCAACATTTATCTCCGGACTGGTCGTGTTCCTGGCCCCCTTTCCACATAACCGGAGCAAAGGTTCCTACAGCGGTACTATCCTTTCTTCTTCTCAACTCATACATAGAACCTGCGGTATAATTCTTGGAGGAATCATACCCTGTAATGGGATTTCTCACGACGGCAATCTTTTTATCTCCCGGACGATATCCGATGTGATCCACACATATAAAATCACTCGCCGCCGGCTGTTTAAACGGGGTTTTGACGTAAGTGACCCCCAATTCTTCCTGTCCTGTATTCATCCCATTATCATATAAACTCAATGACCAAACTCGGCCAGAGTTCATATCCCCGATGTACAAATCATAACCGCCTTTGGTCCCCGGCCGGGTACTGGAGAATAACAATATATCCTCTTTCATATAATGAGGATAGGAATAATCAAAAGTATCCACAAAAGGGAGTTTTACCGTCGAATCCCCCTCCGAAAGGAGGAGTTGGTCTATGTGTCTCGAAGAACTTACCCACTGCGTAAATACATATTTATCCGGTGTGAGGGTAGCGGGATAATACTGTTGATTGGAAGCGGAGTCCTGAAGGGCGGTTTCTCCTGATCCATCTGTGAAAATAGAATAAATATCAGCAGATGAAAGGGTATCTTTGGTGAAATAGATTTTGTCTCCCTTAGGGGAATAAACAGGGTTTTCGACGATTTTATCTCCCGACGGGGTAATGGTATTGACGATATTTCCATCTAGATCCATTTCCTGAAATCTATACTTAAATCCCCCATTGAAATACCTCTCTTTGTAGATGATTTTGCGACCATCCGGTGAAAAATGCGGATACTCTTCCCTTGTATTGCGTCCATCTGTTAAGTTGACCGGATCGTTGCCAGAATCCACTTCCCATAAGAAGATATCCCAGTCTGTAGTCCCGACATCAAATCCCATAAAAGTCAGATACTTTCCATCCGGAGAAAAATCTGGATATAGGGTGTTCTCAACATTGCTCCAACTTGCACTTATAGGCTTCAAAGTGTCGTTTTCAAAATTGTACGTATACAATTCGCCGTCTTGTGCACCCCAGGAAGTGTATCTAAAAAAGGCAATTGTCCCGTTTAAACTCGGAGGAGGAGGGGGATTGGTATTGTGCATCACCGTATAAGTGAACCACACATAGCCATCGATATTCATCTTCTTTTTCCAGGCACCGGTCTGAGCATCCCACGCATTTTTGCCATGTAGCCAGGTATGAAATGGCTGAGCTTCGGAATGAGATTTCAACCAAGGACCCATAAAATTATCCTCTCCGGAAAAGATAGGCATGACATGTATAAAATCTACAGAATCAGTCAATGGCTCTAACCGATATGACTTGTAGTTGTATATCGAATTTCCATTGTTGTAGACATCTTTTTTTCGGTAGTAATGCACCAATACTCGATCGGCACATTTGGCAACTTTAGCACATTGCAGGGTCGTGGGATTACCTATATAAATCTCTGAATGCAACCAGTCATACTCATCACAAGTAGAGTCTATTTTGCACAATTCGGGATAGATAAATTGGAAAGCCCCACCTGTATCACAAGGCAGGCCTCGCGGCTCCAAATAAGTGGTACAGTAATACCCACCCGGACCCGTCGAATTTGGATTCCAAAATTCAAACTCCAGATTATACACATCAAAACGCTCCTCAGGAATATTGATATGGTCTAGGTTATAATCGTGGATAGCATCGAAAGAGGAATATTTTTCTCCGATTGCACCCACCTTAGAAATCCCATAATTCACCTTTGCTTTATGTATAAAATCACTTAATGGCTTTGCCGTAACTGGGTCCGTTATATCAAAGAGGTGATGGTGAATATAATTAATGTTGTAACAGAGCAGATAATCATATCCACTATCCTTGGCATATTGCAAAAGTTCATTCTCCTTGTAATAATCTCCGATGATGTATTTCAATCCATCCACGTACAGGGACTTCGTCTGACCGGATAACGCCACCGTACCCCATAAAAACCAACCGACCGTAAAGCCCAATAAATATCTCATACCTATACAAAGTTTACCATAAAAACACCAAAACATATTCTGCAAGACAAAGCTACATAACAAAGTTGATATGAATCCCATTTTTTCTGTTTTGAGTACCGATTTTAGCATTTTTCGTAGAGGGGTAGAGGCCTTTTTGCACCCTTATTTACAATTTAATTTCGTGTAAGCTTTTCTTCTAAATAGTTTTAACCTCTGCTTAGTTTTTAAATTATTGCTTGCATATAACTCTAGGATATTTTTCTACTTCGGCACTTTTTGACTTCAAAAGCATGCATTTCCCCTCGTCGGCATCCCCCGCTATGTCTCCCCAGCGAAATACCTCCTTTTTTTGCCAAATTGCCCCTCGATACGAATTCTAATGTCGGGTTTGGGTTTAAGATGTGACCCCTACACAACAAAGTGCCGTTTAAACTTGTTGGAAGACTTAAAATACAAACAAACTATCGAACCCATGAACAAAAAGAAAGCCTATCCGACAGAGATGAAAATTCTTATGGTCTGTCTTGGCAATATATGCCGTTCTCCACTAGCAGAAGGAATATTGCGCGACAAAGTACAACGCCTGGGTTTGGATTGGGAGATAGATTCTGCAGGGACCAGTGGATGGCATGAGGGAGAGCGTCCGGACCAGCGCATTCGCCAGGTGGCCGAGGAAAAAGGGATCTCCTTACAAGGTATTCATTCTCGCAAACTAAGTCCACAGGATTTCGAGAACTTCGATTTGTTGATCGCCATGGATAACTCCAATTATAAGCATTTGCTTCAGATGGCGGGAACAAATCCGGAATGGAAGAAAAAAGTCAAGAAGTTTACCGAATTTAGCACTCGATTCAAAGGAGAGGATATACCGGATCCGTATTTTGAAGGGGGATTTCACCGCGTTTTTGACATGTTGGATGAAGGGACAGATGGCATCTTACACGCTTATGCTCCGGAATTTATTGCTAAATAAACCATTTCATACCTGAATCCCTTAGAGATGCTTTCACAAAGTGATACGATCGTTGCTCCGGCCACTCCATCAGGAGAAGGGGCGCTCGCAATGGTGCGATTATCCGGAGATCAAACACTTGAAATAGTTCAAAAAATGGTGCCCGGTCTTTCTCTGTATGAAATGGTGAGCCACACCGCTCGATTTGGCATCGTCCGATATCCGGGAGGGAAAATTATCGATGAGTGCGTGTTGACGGTGTATAAAAATCCGTCGAGCTTTACCGGGGAAGATATGGTAGAAATATCTTGTCACGGATCTGACTTTATCGTCCAAAAGATACTTGAACTCTCTATCCTCCACGGTGCCCGTATGGCTCAACCCGGGGAATTTACCATGCGAGCTTTTCTAAATGGAAAAATGGACTTATCCCAATCTGAAGCTGTCATTGATCTGATCAAAGCGGATTCGGACGCAGCACATGATCAGGCGATGCATCAATTGCGCGGAGGTTTTTCCCATGATATTCTCCACTTAAGAGAAAAAATTATCGAATTTGCTGCACTCATCGAATTAGAACTGGATTTTGGAGAGGAAGATGTCGCCTTCGCTGATCGCACTCAACTGCGAGAAACCGTAGGAGAACTGCTCCGATTTATCGCTCAACTTAAAGACTCTTTTCAGCTCGGAAACGTGATTAAACAGGGCGTTCCCACCGTTATAGCAGGTCGTCCTAATGCCGGAAAATCCACCTTGCTCAATGCCTTGCTCCGGGAAGACCGAGCCATCATTTCGGATATTCCCGGAACGACTAGAGATACGATTGAAGCGAGTCTGATTATCCGGGGTGTCCGGTTTCGTATTATTGATACTGCCGGAATTCGGGACACCTCGGACAAGATTGAATCTCTAGGAGTAGATCGGGCTTTAAGCACTATAAGGAAGAGTTACTTGGTCGTATATCTCTATGATGCCTCTACACAATCTTCAGAGGAAGTATGGAAAGATATCGAAGGATTAGAGCTCACCCATCAAAAGGTGATCCTCGCCGCCAATAAATCCGACCTCTCCATTCTCCCCGACATTCAACCCAAAACAGATCACGCCCATATCCGGATTAGTGCAAAACAAAACCAAAATATCGATGCCCTGAAAGAGAGGATGTATCAATTAGCCATCGGGGACACTCCTTTCACAGACCGGTCTATCGTCACAAACGCTCGCCATTTTGAAGCATTGACCAAAGCACATGAAAGCCTGATGAGAGTTCAAAATGGGTTGGAAGAAGATATCCCTTCGGATCTCATAGCCATGGATATCCGACAAGCTTCCTATCACCTAGGATCGATTATAGGACAAGTAGACCCGGATGATTTATTGGATTATGTATTCAGCAATTTTTGTATCGGAAAGTAAAAGGTACGTGGCTTCGATGTTACCCGAAAACCATCAAACTAATACCCTACCGCCTGCCCGTCTTTTCTCGATTCAGAAGCTCCGTAATACACCTGATTCGCCGAGTCCCACATAATGGCTTGATACCCACCATAACTGCCCAAACTAAAACCTACTTTATGTCCTTTCCTCATTAATGCTCGGATGACTTCGTAGTCAAATCCGGATTCTAATACTACCATTCCACCATCTGTCATCCTGCCGCCCGTAGGCTCGGAACTGCCAATATGCTGAATTCTCGGCGCATCTCCGGCTTCTTGTAAATTCATTCCAAAATCTATCAAATTCATTACGATCTGAGCATGGCCTTGAGGCTGCATAGCCCCTCCCATCAAACCAAAGCTCACCCAAGGTCGACCCTCTTTGGTAATAAAAGCAGGTATAATCGTATGAAATGGTCGCTTGCCGGGTTCGATAACATTCATATGTCCTTTTTCAAGTGAAAACAGCTCTCCTCTATCCTGCAACATAAATCCCAATCCGGGAGGAACCATGCCCGATCCCATTCCTCGATAATTGCTTTGAATAAGAGAGATCATGTTTCCCCATTTGTCCGCTACAGTCATATAAATCGTATTGCCTTGCTCAAGTTTACCGGCATCGTATCTCGAAGCTGCTCTGGATGTAATAAGGGCTCTTCTTTTGTCTGCATAGGCATCTGAAATCAACTCCTCAACAGGAATAGCATTGAAATCCGGATCAGCGTAATATTTAGCTCGATCTTCAAATGCTAGTTTTTTAGCTTCTACAAAATGATGAATGTATGCTGCACTCCCAAACCCCATTTTCTTTACGTCATACCCCTTCATTATATTGAGAATTTGTAGAGCGGCTATACCCTGTCCATTGGGAGGCAACTCCCAAATGTTATATCCCCTATAACGAATAGAAACCGGTTGAACCCATTGGGAATGATGAGCGGCAAGGTCTTCATATCGAAGTAGTCCTCCTTGGGATTGGATAAAATCTGCAATAGTATGGGCGATCTGTCCTTTATAAAATGCGTCTCTGCCCCCATCTGCTATTTTTTGAAGTGTAGAAGCTAAGGCTGGATTTTTGAATACAGTACCCTTTTTAAGGGGTTTACCACCCGGCATATACACCTCTGCAAAATTTGGGTAATCCTTGAATCTTTTTGATGATAAAGTCAGGTAATATCCTATGAGCTCAGTTACCGGAAATCCCTCTTTGGCATATTGTATAGCGGGCGCTAAAAGAGTTTTCATATCCATGGAGCCAAATCGTTTATTCAGCTCAAACCAACCATCTACACATCCGGGAACAGTTACGGGCAATGGACCATATGGTGGAATTCTCTGTAGGCCTTTTTGCTCAAAATAAGAGCGGTCAAGTGCTTTTGGAGACCTACCACTTGCATTGAGACCAATTAGTTTTTTTTCCTTTGCGCTCCATACTATAGCAAATAAATCACCCCCAACCCCATTGCCTGTAGGTTCCATTAGCCCAAGAGCTGCATTGGCTGCTATCGCAGCATCAATAGCATTTCCACCCTTCTTGAGAATATCCAATGCGATCTGTGACACCAATGGGTGGCTGGTTGCTACCATTCCGTGTCGAGCTATCACCTCAGATCGAGTAGCAAAGGTTCGTCCTGTAATCCTATCCTGTCCCTGAAGCGAAGAATAAATCAATAAAAGTAAAATGGTATAAAACACATTGAATCTCATGATAATGAATTTTTTGCAAAGTAACTAAAACAATAGGAGTTCTACAAGATTCTTCTCTTAAAGTCCCAATGACTCCTTTGCAACGAAACTCTTAGTAGGTATTTGAAATGTATATAGAGTTCCATAAAACACAGTAAATTCAGCTTTATTAAAGGTTTAATGCTTTTCTTGTAAAAAATATCAATAGATTCTGCTTTACAATTGTATAATTATATTTTTTTCTTATTTTTGCTTTTGTGCTAAAGAGAGTGGCCGAACAGAGTAATAACAATTTCGTGTCTGTCTATACAGTTTGCACAGTTAATAAATAGAGCTGTCTGTCAAGTATGGCAAAATATAGCTTCAATAGAAGTCTGTCTATACAGTTTGCACAGTTAATAAATAGAGACTTGTACGTCATTGTACGCTGAAATATCTGACTTTGTCTTTCTTGAGTGCCTCACAAAAACCTTAACACTTACCTAAAATGAACAAAATCTGGATTCTTTTCATTTCACTCCTCCTCCTGTTTAGCGGATGCAAAAAACAAACTAAAACTATTTCCTCCGCTGTTCAAACAGAGCTTTTTAAACAATACATTACTGATCGGAGTCAAAGTCCAGTATCGCGATGCCGATATTTTCATATAAATTTAGCCTTTCGGGTACCGGACAGCATTGCATTTACACCAGATATCTTAACCTTCTCTCCTCCTATTACAGGCGTCCCTGAATTGAATGAAAATAGAGATCGGATTATTATAAAAAACCCGGGATTTGAACACAATGTATCCTATGAGGTCGCTTTTCATATCGGACGATTAACTTCCCTTCCTGAAGGGATGGAAACATATCGTTTTCCCCTGGAAGTAGAGCGTCAAGCATGGAGAATTGAAATGCAAGCTCCTGTGTGCAAATCTATAGAAAAAACAGATATCACAGGAAGAATTTACTACGATGTCTGTGAGCCTGACCCTAAGGTGTTTGAAAAGGGACTGAGTGCCTCTCAAGAAGGGAAAACCCTCCGTATTTTGTGGGGAAAGTACAATAAAGCGAATAAATACTATGAATTTGAGGTCAAGGACATTCAAAGGAAAGAGGAAGCAGGAATTATCCAACTCAAACTTTCAATGGCGCCCATCAATGTAAAGGAGGAGATTCATTTTAAAGTGATGGTTCCTTCTAAATCTGATTTTTCACTTCACTCCACGACCATAGAGAGCAATCAACATCTGGCGCTTCATTTTACAGATCCGATTAAATCCCATCAATTACTGAATGGTATGATACACGTCCAAGGGAGAAAAATCCGGTCTATCAAGGTTGTAAATAATACGATCCATGTATATTTCAAAGATGATGTTTATGGGAAACATGCTTTGGAGATACAGGCAGGAATACACAATATAGCAGACTTCCCTCTAAAGGATACTTATAAGAGAACCTTGTTTTTTGCCCCACCCAAGCCTGAAGTCCTCATTGCAGAGCCGGGCAATATTCTTCCTCCTTCCGGTAAGTGGGAATTGCCTGTGTCTACTGTTTCCGCTTCGGGATTTAGATTGCGAATACTACGTGTTTATGCAAAAAATACGCATAGATATTTTCAAGAAAATGCCGGGGATTTAACTTCCCAAAATGGATTGGAAAACCTGGGAAGAATCGTATTGGATACGACATTTGAACTGGTAAAACACAATTTCTTTAGGCAAACTGCCCATTCTATCGTATTGGACAGGCAAATACGAAAAGAACGGGGAGCCCTCTACAAGATATTTTTATCCATCCCTCCGGAACACAATCGTTACCCTTGTGATTCCAAGCCGGATATAAAAGAGAAAGACCGGATCGACCGAATAAACTTTGACAAACCTTATCTCTCCTATTCTTATGACTACGAATATGACGGTGGATACGGAAATAATGCCGTGGGGAATAGATATTATCACGATCCTCAGCCGGGAGACTACAAATACTTACCGGACCCCTGTTCTGAAGAGTATGCCACCCTCCTCCATGACCAACGTCTTCTACTCTGCACAGATATCGGGTTAGTAGTGAAATCCGAACCCGCCAATGGACGCTTCCTGTCCTATGTTTCTCACATCACTACTGCCGAACCCATCCCAGGTGCCACTGTTCAACTCTTCGATTTTCAAGGGGCTAAAATAGCTTCTTCTGTTACCGGTGCTACAGGTATTGCCGTCCTGCAACCGGACCGAATGCCTTTTTTAGCAAAGGTACTCTACCAAAACCAGGTCACCTATCTAACCCTAAATGATGCTACCGCACTTTCCATGAGCGCGTTTCAAGTAGAGGGACGAAAATGGAAAGGAAGTGATAACGTCTACTTTTATGGAGAAAGGGACGTATGGCGTCCCGGAGATTCCATCTACCTACAATGTATGATTTTCAATCGTGACAAGCGCCTTCCAAAACAACTACCGGTACGACTCACCCTTTACGATCCAAATGATCAAAAAGTTAAAGAATGGGTGGTTCATAAGAATGTAACGGGAATATACGATTGCCGGTTTAAGACCCGGACAGAAGATATAACCGGGTATTGGACACTGAAAATGAATTTGGGGGGGGTGGTGTACGCCCACCAGTTTAGACTGGAAACCATCCGACCTAATCGCCTTAAAATAGCAGTGGACTTTAAACGAAGTGGAATGCCATTGAACCGAGATGAGAAACAAGCCCCCATCACCGTAAAATGGATGCATGGTCTTCCCGCCAAAGAACTGGAGGTGGAAGTCAGTATGTTGCAAAAGAGTCTAAGAAATCCATTTGGTTCAGAGTACAAGAACGTCGTATTTGATGATATTACAAAGTCCTACTCAGAAGATATGGGTGTGGTAAAAACAGGAAAAACCAATGAGGATGGCGTTTTGAATTTTGCTATTCCGACAGAAGAAGACGAAAGCTATCCCTCATTGATGTTATTCAACTTTGAAGTGAGGGCGTATGAAAAAGGAGGGGCCTTCAGTTCGGATCTAAAAACTATCAAATATTCCCCATACAACTCTTATGTAGGGGTCCAATTTCCGGAAAAGCCAATAGAAGGCACACTTTATTTTCAAAAAGACAAGCCAATACGGATTTTTGAAGTTTCTCCGGAAGGGAAAAAGATATCCGGTCGCGTACATGTAACTCTTCAAAAAATAGAAAGCCAATGGTGGTATCAGTTTGGTAGCAGAGGAGACTACTCGGCATTAAAGAACCATGTATACAAACCCGCCAAGGACTTTGATATCTCAGTCAATCGTTCGGGAGCTACGGTGTCTGTCGGTATAGGAGGACATTATTTGATTACATTTGAAGACAAGAAGAGTGGCCATACAGTGAGTCGCGTGATATACTGTTACAATAACAGTCTATGGTCGGAAGGAGGTGAAGAGGTATCCCAACTTGAGGTGCTACCATTTCATATCGAAAAAGAAGCCTACAAAGTAGGGGAATTTATTAATTTCACGCTGCCTGCGCTACCTGATGGTTATTTTCTTGTCACAGTAGAAAGTCAAGGAAAAATCGTCCATTCACAAGTCGAAAAATCTGCTCATACCCCTATCCCCATAACCCTATCCGTCGATAAGAATATGACCCCGACTGCTTATATACAAGTGCATTTTATTCAGGCCTGGAATCACTTTAACAACGACCGACCACTCCGATTGTACGGTGTAAAACCCCTTCGCATATACGATGAAAGAACAGTCCTACACCCCAATATTTCTATGCCAAAAAAGATACAAGAAGGTAAGGATTTTGAAATTAAAATATCGGAAAAAAATGGCAAACCCATGACATATACCCTTGCTATCGTGGATGAAGGATTGCTGGATATCACTCAATTCCACACGCCTGACCCATGGGCTCATTTTTTCTCAAAAGAAGCATTATCAGGAAAAACTTGGGATGTTTATCAAGACATTTTCCAACGCTTTTTGGGCGAGTACAGTTCCTTGTTAGCTGTAGGTGGAGATGGGGTCAACGCTATAAAACCCATGGCCAAAGCACAGAGATTTAAGCCAACTGTCCAATTTATCGGTCCCATCACACTTTCTGCCGGTGCCATACGTACACATCGCATGAATATCAAAAATTATGTGGGTTCTGTAAGGGTAATGGTTGTAGCTACAAATGGCAATGCCTTTGGCCATAGTGAAGAAACAGCACCGGTTGCAAAGCCACTTATGTTGTATGCGACACTCCCGAGAGTATTGGGACCGGGAGAAACTCTCAAAGTTCCGGTTACGGTCTTTGCAATGGACCCTAAAATTTCTTCCGTGGAGGTCCAGATTATTTCTAACGACAAGTTTAAAATACAGGGTCCTGTCCATCAGCATCTCGTATTTGATAAAACTGGGGAAAAGGACATTGCCTTTGAAGTAGAAATCCCTAAGCGAATCGGATTAGGTAAACTTGCCATTGAAGCGAATGCAGGGACATTTAGGGCAAGGACTGCTATAGAGATCGATGTTCGTCCCTCCTCCCCTCTAATACATAGAACACAAGAGGAAATCATCCCTGCAAATCAAGCTAAAACGCTTAAATTTAAACCCTTCGGGATGCCTGAAACTCAAGGGGCAACATTGACATTGAGTAAGGGATTAAACTTATCATTAGAAATGTGGGTAAAATCCTTGGCCAAATATCCGCACGGTTGTTTGGAGCAGACTGTCTCATCCATATTTCCTCAAGTATTATTGTATGAAATGGTGCCGGATAGAAGTGCTTCAGACAAAGTGGTATTTAACAATAGATTTAAAGCCGCGTTACAAAAATTGAGGTATATGCAGTTGCCATCGGGAGGATTTTCTTATTGGCCGGGAGGACGAGAAGCCAATAGTTGGGGTACCTCCTATGCGATTGAATTCTTGTTGGCGGCTAAGGAATTTGGGTACAGCATTCCGGAAGATATGTTATCTAAAGCATTGGATTATACCTATGAAACAGCAGATCGTTGGCGCATGCCTTCAGCACGTTCACATTACAGCCCCAAATCCGGTTCTAATCTTGACCAAGCCTATCGCTTGTATGTTCTATCCAAAGCAAAAAAACCCAATTATGCGGCCTTAAACCGTCTTAGGCTCGTCCCACAACTCACCTCTACCACCCAATGGTTATTGGGATATTCACTATATTTAGTTGGAGAAAAACGTGCAGCGGATAAAGTTTTGGAAGAAGCTTCCACCTATGTAGAGCCATATCGCGAATCTGCAGGTACTTTTGGTTCAGGGTTAAGAGATCAGGCTATCATTGTCCGTGTTCTTTTGGCCAGAGGAGAAAAACTCAAGGCAAAACGGCTCATTGACGAAATGGTAAAAACGATGAATGAATCGAAGTTTCATGCATTGTCTACACAGGAGATTGCACAGTCCCTTGTGAGTTTTATCGCCTTTATCAACGGAAATAAGAAGCAGAGCGATCCACTTACATATGATTTAAAACTCTCCAAAGAGCAGGCGTTTATTGACCAAAAACTTACTGAGACACCGGTATCCTACACCCTTGAGAAAAAAGTAATGTCTCAAGGAGCCCTTCAGATAAACAACAAAAGTGCTGCACCTATTTATGCCACACTTGCGCTTGAAGGACAGCCCCTGCGAGATGAAACCGGTGCAGAAGCACAGGATCTCCAATTAAAAGTCAGATATATATTAGAAAATGGCACAGAGGTCAAACCGGAATTATTAGATAAAGGTACGGACTTTATCATAGAATGTGAAATAAAACATCCCGGAGCAAGAAAGGATTATGACAATATGGCTTTAACGTTGATCTTGCCTTCCGGATGGGAAATTATTAATCAAAATTTAGGGAAAGCGTCTGATTTTGATACGGGAAGTCCATATGATTATCAAGATATCAGAGACGATCGGGTCTACACGTATTTTAATCTAAAAAAAGGGCAATCCAAAGTGTTCCGCACTGAAGTCAATGCGACTTATGCCGGTAAATATTGGGCACCAGCGGTCAAATGTGAAGCCATGTATTCCCCCTCTATCCGAGCGAAGACAAGGGGATTTTGGGCTACGGTAAAGTAATCCGAACATAAAAAAAGTAATAAATCAGATACAATCAATGTGTTAATAAGCAAATCTGATGTGAATCCTCCTGCAGTATCTAAGGTTTAAACATCTCGTTGTTCAAGGAATTCACTGAATGCGAAGTGTAGCAAACAAGAATAATGATGGACTTATTTGCGAATATAAAAATAAAAACAATCAATATAAAGAAGTGTGTATAACTAATGTATATCTTTGCGGTGTTTTAGGACATTTGCCGTGAAAAATCATAAGCAAACAAAAACTTAATGCTTTGAAATACATAAAGTTATTACCCATTATTTTGGTTTTCTTCATCGCTTTTACCACTCCAATAGAAGCGCAAACACTAGAAGAAATCGGAACCAAAACAACCCTTTACACAGCGATAGTAGCATTTCTAATCCTCCTTGTTTTCATGGGGGTTCCACTATATGCCCTATATAAACCCAAAAGTTTATTTAAAAATACGAATTTTAGATATTCTAAATCCATATTACCAATGGTTCCTCCAAGTTTGCCGTCCTATGCAAAAGGGAAAAAGGTAATCTTCCTCAAGGGAGGGCATGACTTATGGCTAACCGGAGCACCACAAGGCAAATTATTGGACCGAACAGTGAAGACTTATGCCTTACAGCCAACGGAATTTAGGGGGATGTTTCCTATTCCAAAGGTAATCGTCGAAGTGGGAGAACAGGTTAAAGCCGGTCAAATCGTATTTTATGACAGAGAGCATCCGGAGGTGAAATTTGCCTCTCCTGTAAGTGGGGAAGTAATATCTATCAACAGAGGAGCGAAGAGAAGTATTGTAGAGATTGTAATCGCCTCTGACAATCAAATAGACTATCTCCCAATTAAGGCACCTGATCTGACCTCCATCAGTAGAGCGTCCTTAGTGGATTTTTTGTTGGAAACAGGAGCGTGGCCATTGATTAATGAGCGTCCCTACGATATCATTCCATCAAAAGATAGTGTGCCTAGAGATATTTTTATCAGCACCTTTAATACTGCTCCCTTGGCATGCGATCCAAATATCGCTGTCAATGGCAATGGCGAAGCATTCCAGAAGGGATTGGATGTATTGCAATTGCTAACTCCGGGAGAAGTCCATCTAGGACTCAATGCGAATGACAAAGTAGCACCGGCGGATGAATTTCTTCAATCCAAAGGGGTAAAACACCATTGGTTTCATGGGAAGCATCCGGCGGGCAATGTTGGTATACAGATCCATCATATTGCTCCATTGGGATTGAAGGACAAGGTTTGGACATTGACGGTACAGCAAGTTATACAGTTGGGAAAGATATTTACAGAGGGCCGATGGGTTGCTGATCGAGTAGTAGCAATAAGTGGTTCCAGCGTACATGAGACCGGATACATCCGTACTAAGTCGGGAGCTAATATCGGTGAATTATTAGGAGCTGTAGATGCAGATGCCAGACTGATTTCAGGAGATGTTTTATCCGGAACTCAAAAACTAAAGAGGAACTTTCTAAACTGGAAGCATGAAATGGTTACTGCCATCCCGGAAGGGAAATACAATGAGTTTTTCGGATGGTTAATTCCTTCTGTTGCAGGTCCTTCAGATTCTAAAACATATGCCAATTATCTATTTCCACATAAGCAATTTGATGGAGATACAAACAAACATGGGGAGAAGCGCGCATTTGTTATGACCCATGATTATGATGAAATGCTTCCGATGGATATCCACTTGCTTCATCTTATGAAGTCTGTCATTGTCAATGATTATGACGGGATGGAAGGATTGGGTTTAAAAGAGTTAACTGAGGAAGATGTCGCCTTAGCAGAGTGGCGCTGTACTTCCAAACAACCCCTCCAGCAGTTACTGCGCCGAGGACTGAATATGTTACGGGAGCAAGAGATATAAAATAGAAATAACAAACTGAATTATCAAAGACGAAATATAGCCTATGGGTTTGCTTAGTTTTTTTAACAAAATAGAGCCTGATAAGGAAAAGCATCCTTTTCTACATACGATTTATGACGGGATCTATACCTTATTCTATGTGCCGGATCACACGGCGCAAGGAGGTACACATGTCAAGGACAAAATAGACTTAAAACGGGTCATGTTCACCGTCGTTTTATCCTTGGTTTTTGCCTATATATTTGGAATATGGAATATAGGACACCAGCATTTCAAAGCATTGGGTAAATATCTAGGAGTACTGGACGGTTTGCACCTAAAATTTGCCTTTGGGATTGCTAAGATTTTACCGATATTTATCGTAACCCACATCGTAGGCTTAGGTATCGAATTCTATTACGCCTATAAGAGGGGACATGGTATCGAAGAGGGGTTTTTGGTTACCGGGGCCCTAATTCCATTGATTATGCCACCGGACATTCCATTATGGATCTTGACAGTGGCCATTGTATTTGCGGTGGTATTGGGTAAGGAAGCCTTTGGAGGCACCGGGATGAATGTATGGAATATTGCCTTGTTAACACGGGTATTTATTTTCTTTGCTTATCCGACAACTATCTCTGGAGATGAGGTATGGATAGCCGGATTAACAAATGCAAAAGCAGGAGCTGCAGCACATTACGGGTGGATAGAACAATACATATTCAATCCGCTGTTTCAAATGCTCCATTGGGATACGTTCCCCAGTGCAGGACAGGTTGTAGATGGGTTTTCCGGTGCGACCCCATTGAGTTTGGCTTTTAATGGAGGTTGGGATAGCGTCATGAGCCATTTTTCTACATCTGAGCTGTGGTTTGGATTAATTCCCGGGTCTGTAGGGGAAGTGAGTAAACCCATGATTATTATCGGCATGTTAATCTTATTGATAACGAGAATAGCGAGTTGGAGAATTATCCTAGGAGGATTAATAGGAGCAGCATTGACCGCTTTTTTACTTAATGTCTGGGGGACAACACCAATGATGCAGGTACCGTGGTATTATCAATTTTATATGGGCAGTGCATTGTTTGCCATCACATTTATGGCAACGGATCCAGTAACAGCAGCCGGTACAAAATGGGGGAAATGGGTGTATGGCATACTCATCGGATTCTTTGGAATTATCATTCGAGTGTTGAATCCGGCATATCCGGAAGGATGGATGCTAGCCATCTTATTTATGAATACATTTGCTCCCTTACTCGATTATATCAGTCTTCAATCTAACATCAAAAAACGTCTGAAACGTGCAAAAGTATAGATATACCATTATTTTCGTATTGATCTTATCGGCCACCTCTGCCCTAATTCTTGCAGGGATGTACACAGGGCTGAAAGATATACATGAGAAAAATGCCTTATTGTTCAAAAAACGGGTAATTCTCGAAGCCGTCTCGCCTCTGCTTGATAAACCGGTTAGCAGCTTGTCAGATGAGGAAGTAGAACAGATATTTCAAAAAAATATCAACCAAGAAGTCCTTGATATGAATGGACAGGTCGTTGATGCATCTAAAGTGGCCGCAGCTGGGTACAAGAAAGGCGATGCACTTAGTCTGGACATGGCTAAAGAATTCAAAAAACCGGAAGACAAGCGTCTTTTACCTCTTTTCATATATAAAAAAGGTGACAAAGAGTACTATATAACTGGAGTTATCGGACGAGGACTATGGGATTTGATTTGGGCTTATGTAACTCTGGATAGCGATAAAAATACCATTGCCGGAATAGCCTTTGAGCATATTGGGGAAACGCCAGGACTCGGTGCTGAAATTAAAGACAATCCTAGCTTTGGAAAACAGTTTATAGGAAAGAAAATTCATGATGAACAAGGTAAATACCACTCGATAACCGTTAGAAAAGGGGGGGCTAAAGACCCGGTCTTTGAGGTGGATGCGATTAGTGGTGCTACACTTACTTCCGATGGAGTAACTGAAATGCTTCAAAGGAGTATGAAATACTATGACCCTTTTTTCAATAAAAGCAAATAACATAAACGTCGAATAATGGCAGATTCAAAAACAAAAACAAAGCTCGATCTAAAACCGGTTTTCTTTGGAAAGAAAGAGAAAAAATTACTTCTGGATCCCCTGAATGACAATAACCCGATTACTGTTCAAGTATTGGGTATCTGTTCAGCTCTAGCTGTAACTACATTAGCGACTAAAGCGCTGACTATGGCTATCGCAGTAACCTTAGTCGTAGGGTTCTCCAATCTACTTACCTCTTTGCTGAGAAAACTCATTCCCAATGAGGTAAGAATGATCGCTCAATTAATAATTATTGCTACTCTGGTAACGGTAGTTTCACTGACATTGCAAGCGATAAATTATCCGATGTACAAAGAACTATCCGTATTTATCGGGCTCATCATCACTAACTGTATCGTTATGGGTAGGCTCGAAGCCTTTGCAATGGCGAATGACCCTTGGACATCCTTTCTAGATGGAATTGGAAATGGACTTGGCTATGGAGTAATACTGCTCATCATAGCTTCTATCCGTGAATTATTGGGAAAAGGAGCTCTATTTGGATTTAAGATCTTTGGGCCCGGATCCGATTTTTTAATCAATACACAGTCTTTTAGTCTGCTCCATTGGTATGCTCCTAATAACCTTATGGTGTTATTCCCCTCTGCTATGTTCGTACTGGGGGTAATTATTTGGTTACATCGAACATGGAATTCAAAACTTATCGACGCATCTTAATAAGAAATATAAATTTCAATTATGGAACTCATTAATATATTTATCAAATCAGCCTTTATCGAGAACTTAGCGCTATCCTATTTTCTAGGTATGTGCTCTTATCTCGCCGTCTCCAAATCTGTTAAAACAGCATATGGTCTAGGATTGGCAGTAATCTTTGTATTGGGGATAACCATACCGATTAACTGGTTAATCGATCACTTCCTACTGAGCGAAAATGGCTTGTTCGGTATGGATTTGACCTTCCTGAGATTTATTCTTTTCATAGCAGTGATAGCCTCGATGGTTCAACTTGTAGAGATGGTAGTAGAAAAAGTATCACCGGCTCTTTACAGTGCTTTAGGCATCTTCCTCCCGCTTATTACTGTGAATTGTGCCATCCTTGGTGGATCACTTTTTATGATATCCAAGGAACTCAACTTCTCTGAATCATTGGTCTTTGGCCTCGGGGGTGGATTTGGTTGGTTTCTCGCTATTGTGGCGATTGCTGCAATTCGTGAAAAAATAAGATATTCCAATGTCCCAGCTCCTTTAAGAGGTCTGGGTATTGCTTTCATCATCACCGGATTTATGGGGATGGCTTTCATGGCCTTAATGGGAATTGACCCGGCTGCTCTCATGGGCAAATAGTCCGTTTAGCTTTTCATACTTAATAGAAACAAAATAAACCCTACGAATATGAATATGGTCCTAGCTGCGGTAGTAGTATTTAGCCTATTAATTCTGTTATTTACCATTATATTGATCGTGGCCCGCATCAAACTCTTGCCGCAAGGTAAAGTTAAAATCGAAATTAATCACGAAAAAGAACTCGAAGTAGATCCGGGATCTACCTTGCTTGGCGCCCTCTCCTCTAGTAATATATTTCTTCCTTCTGCTTGTGGAGGTGGAGGAACTTGTGCTATGTGTCGATGTAAAGTAGAATCCGGAGGAGGAGATGTGCTCCCTACTGAACTCAACCATTTATCCAAAAAAGAAGTGGAGGAAGGAGTTCGCCTCGCCTGCCAAGTGAAAGTGAGAGAAGAAATGGAAATCGAAGTACCTGCCGAAGTATTTGGTGTAAAGAAAATGGAATGTGAAGTAGTATCCAATTTAAATCTTGCGTCTTTTATTAAAGAATTTAAAGTTAAATTGCCTGAGGGTGAACATCTCAAATTCCAAGCAGGTGATTATATCCAAATAGACGTCCCTCAAATCGTAGTTGATTTTAAAGATATCGATATTACAGCTCATTCTAAATATCATAAAAACCCGCAAGAGTTTAAAACAGAATGGGACAAATACAACCTTTGGCCTTTAAAAATGGTCAATGACGAACCCGTTTATAGAGCTTACTCTATGGCCAACCATCCGGCAGAAGGGGACATCGTAATGCTCAATATCCGTATAGCTACACCGCCCTGGGATAGAGAAAAAAATACCTGGATGGACGTTAATCCCGGCATCTGCTCGTCTTACATTTTCTCCCTAAAACCAGGGGATAAAGTCATGGTGTCTGGTCCTTACGGAGAATTTCATATCAATAAAAAATCCAAACGTGAGATGTTGTATATCGGAGGTGGAGCAGGGATGGCACCCCTAAGATCTCAGATATTTCACATGTTCCACACAGAAAAAATGAGAGATAGAAAAGTGACATTCTGGTACGGAGGTCGTACTAGAAGAGAACTATTCTATATCAATGAATTTAGAGACATTGAAAAAGATTTTGATAATTTTAAATTCTTTGTTTCGTTGGATAATCCTTTGCCTGAAGACAATTGGAAAGTGAAAGAAAATATGGACGATCCGGGGGATGGATTTCAAGGTTATATCATGCCCGTCGTGTACGAACAATACCTTAAAAATCATCCGGAACCTGAAGAAATAGAATATTACTTCTGTGGTCCTCCTGCTATGAACCAATCCGTCCTTAGACAATTAGATGATTTGGGCGTTCCGAATGAACAAATTTTCTTCGACGACTTTGGAGGATAAATAAAATTATCCCTTTTATAAAAAAAGCATCTTGGTCTCCCAATATGCTTTTTTTTATAGCCAAAATCATAGATCTTGCTTCCGTCGATAAACCTCTACTCTATCAAAGCGCATATATACCCAACTAACTCCAATGGCAAATAAAACCGACATCAATGTAATGCCAACCATCACGTAAATATCGCTTGAAAATGCTATTCTTAATAACACTGTTGATACAGTCAATGCAGAAGTGCGAAATACAATAGAAAATCTTGCACCATACCACATCGTCAATAATATCATTAAAATATCAAAAAATATCATTAGTGAAAACATGTTTTTAAAAAAAACATGTCCCAAATGATCCCCACCTAAACTTCCTTTGATAAGACGAGATGTATTTTCCCAAGCTTCAAAACCCGCATAAATAAGCAGAGTGAGAAGCAAAACAACAGCAAATATTTTTTTAATTTGTATGAAATTGTGCCGATTCGTCGGATCTTTTGTAATCGGGGTATGGGGCTGAACATCATAAAACACTTTAGTAAAAAAATAAATTACTAAAGCTCCTATTGTAACGCATGAAAGTTGGGCTAACTCCGAGACATTCTCCCTAAAATCTACGATATGCATATATTTGTCAATATGCTCAAAAAGATATCGAATGATTATCAATGACATTATCTCAAACTGTTTGCCTACCGAATCAGCTATCGAATATGGAATCGTATATATCATAGCCATCACTTCCCATACCAAAACCACACTAAAAGCTACGTAAAACCCAAAGAAATAGTTTTGTACGATGGGGTGGGCAATATTGTTTTCAACCCATCCAAGTCGAATAGCAAAAGCCAAAGAAATAGCTATTGCAAATCCTATTAATGCAATTAAAACAAACCATTTCCTCGCCTTATTCAATACTTCATAGTGCAATAATTTGTCGATCCAACCAATTGGAACAGCATCTGTAGAAGGTTTGAGATCCTCCATCGCATTAGGTTTATTTCTTGATTTTCAATAGAGGACGACG
>JALSTN010000009.1 GCA_026983735.1 Saprospiraceae bacterium
GCCGGCTTGGTTGTGATTAGCTTTCAATTTGTATCTTTGATGTGGTGAATCACAATATAAGTTTTAGTTAGGGGATTATAGTTTTGGTTGTGATTAGCTTTCAATTTGTATCTTTGATGTGGTGAATCACAATCCATTTTCCCAATCTTCCGCGTGTATCTGAGTTGTGATTAGCTTTCAATTTGTATCTTTGATGTGGTGAATCACAATTCGATCGATTAATGTCCGCGAAATGATCTTGTTGTGATTAGCTTTCAATTTGTATCTTTGATGTGGTGAATCACAATACAAGCCGTTTATATTTTTGAGGAAATCGTGTTGTGATTAGCTTTCAATTTGTATCTTTGATGTGGTGAATCACAATTGCCGTTCCTCTCGGCGATGGTGAACGCCTGTTGTGATTAGCTTTCAATTTGTATCTTTGATGTGGTGAATCACAATAGAACATATTTTATGTGATGGACGATTATTGTTGTGATTAGCTTTCAATTTGTATCTTTGATGTGGTGAATCACAATGGATCCTCTGTAATCTATTGTGATTCATTCGTTTATAAGTGGGGGTATCTTTGTACTTTTTAAAATAATTCCAATTGAACGGGGCCTCTTGGCGCCGGTTTTTCTTTTTTACCATAAAAGATTTCCATCATACCAAATTGCTTGTCCGTAATGGTCAATATCCCTACATTGCCATTAGGTGGAAGAAACCCCTTTACCCTTTTTTCATGAACTTTGGCATTTTCCCTACTTGAGCAGTGTCTCAAGTAAATAGAAAATTGGAACATTCTAAAGCCGTCTTCTATCAAGGTCTTTCTGAATTTAGATGCGCGTTTGCGATCTTGTTTTGTTTCAGTAGGCAGATCAAAAAAAACAAATATCCACATGATTCTGTACTTACTTAGTCGGTTGGGAAATATCATATGCCTGTATTTTTAATTCGGGATAATTGACCTTTCGCTTTCTACCGGTATAACATTGGTACAAGGAAGAAGCGGTCATAGAGATCCCAATCAACAATGGACTCTTCCTTCGGGCAAAGACACCATCCATCTGTCCGACGGCTAATAGCTTGGCTTTATTATCTCGAGATAGTATCATCGATATTTCTCCTTGCAGATTCATCCGATATACCAATAGATCAACAAAGGGCCTAAAGGGTTCCATAATATCATCTGCGAGACAACAGGCATTGTATTTATTGCGATGATGAATGCCCAGTGTAAGATGAAGACCGGAAGAGATCAATGCTCTTGCCACCATGGATCTCAGTATCGCGTATCCATAATTGAGTGCATGATTGGGCTCTTCCCCATATCGATCTCGAATAAAATCCCCGAAAAGCGTCTTCCAATAATACGCCGCTGCTTGACCTTCTATATTGCTGCTATCTCCACTTAATACTCGTTTTCTCAACACTTCCAGTTGTTTGAAGGGACGACCTGCATACTTAAGAACAGCTGCTTGATTCTGCAATTTAGCCTTAATCGTCTGCTGCCAGAGTTTTTTCTTAAGTGGCTCTGTAGCCTTAGACTGTATGCGGAATCGCTCGCTTTGAAGACTGTGCCCTTCCAAAGGCAATAAAATACTGTGTGGCATTCGTTTGCTATCACAACTAATAATGACAGCATTATTCGCCTGAAGGGCCCTTATACAGTTATGGGTGATTGTAATCTGTGGATGGTCAAGCACGACCATCCCTATATCTTCTATAGGGCGAGTAATCACTGATTCCTCGAGTGGCGTACGAAGTCGGATCACCAATTGCTTAGATTGAACACTTAAATAAGTAGGATTTGAGAAATAAAGCGTTTGCTTAATCATGATATAACAAGTCAGTTTACTCATGATATGCAAAAATAGTGCTAAGATCAGCTAAAGGCATTACTATCAATCCATTGAAGATGAGGCCGAATGTCTGAGCAAGATCCTAGCTTAGCCCAAAATTTCCAATATATCTTTATATAAAACGAATATGAATTTCATTAAACTTAAATTTCACAGAAGTATGACGAAAGTATCTGACCATAAAATCATGTGAGTGCGAAGCGATTCCTTATGTGCATAAAATTTGTAATACATTTATTTTCAATTTATTAGAAATTTTTAAACATATGAACGATTTTTACTCTCTTTTCTTTCTGTTGACCTTCTGCAATTCTTCGATATCTGCCTTGTCTTTTGTCCTTCCGGTATTCATTTTCATAAGTACTAAGTCTCTGTATTGTACAATGTTGAGGATAAGACCATTCTCGAGTTTACAAACTTCCTTTCGGGCATATGCCTCTTCAAACTCTACAAGATTAACTCGGGTAATAAAGTCAATCCTTTGCGGCTCGGTTCCTACCCAAAAAACAACAGGTTGAGTAAAATCAACAGTATCCAGATAAGCCAAATCCTCTTCTTCAAATCCTCCTTCTCTAAATGCGTCTTGCAATCGACGTATATTATCCTTATCTGAACCGATCCACAAATCCATATCTCCGGTCATACGATGATAGCCATAATAATGAACGGCATATCCACCGATCAATAAATACTCGACTTGATGCTTGTTTAAGAGTTGAAGTATTTCTTCATGCTCTTCAAAAAAAATATTCATTTCCTATATGGCTGCAGATTAAAAAATATTCGGCGTGGAAAGGGGGCAATCTCCTTCGCAATACTCCCGTAGGCTCTTTTAATAAGCTCAACGGTATGCTGCCAACGCTCTGAAGGAGAATGCCGGACGTAATACTTTCTATCCCCATCAAAATCATCAGATTTGTCCCCAAATCGGATCCGTTTCTTTCTCTCAACATAACCTGTCGTAGGTTCGGATGCAATGGACGCACCGTCCCCTTCAGAAGGAGGAACTCCTTCGACCTGGATTATTTGCCCGATCCTACTAACCTTTAACTTCCAACATCTGGCCTTGATCTGATATTGATTGTCTATCGTGTTTTGACTCTTATTGTTGGTACCCATTTCATTCTTTTGAATAGGTGAAGAATAATACAGTGGAACAAAATGGCATTTTCCTTGTGTTGTACTCACCATTTTATAAATCCTACCTACTTGCTCCTTGGAAAGGTGATCAAAGTCAACTAGATCGGGACTCTTTATTTCTTCATCTGTAGGTACATAGACCAGATCATTCGGGGAGAGTGTGAAGAGAAACTCCACCTCTACCTCTTTCCTTCCTTTAATTAGGGTATTCTTGACAGGAACCAGGGATCTATCTATTCCTTTTACCCCTTCATAAGCCAATTGCTTTTGATGCTCCACAACATCATACAAAGGAATAGTTTCAAACATCCGCTGTCCGTTTCGATCTTTGTAAATATTAAAAAATAAATTAGTTCCCTTCGCGGCTTCAACGTATTTCTTACTTTTTGGTGATTGTTCATTTTCCGACAGTGCAAACTTTGAACCTTCTTCCTTTATTCTAACTTTGTAGATAGGTTGATGTTTTTTTCCATTATTTAGACCAATAATATTCTTATTCAAATCTTCCATTCCCTCTGCACTAAAGGCTCGTTCAAAATCCGGTTTTCCATTGTCTTTTCTATAGCTTTGCAAATGATTTCGAAGGATAGTTCTTATACCGGAATCTGTTATTTGTTCTAGGTTCTTAATGCTTTTAATTTCAGAGAGAGACTTTCTTACTGCGGTAAATATTTTCCCTCGGCCAGCTATTTCATTCAGTTTACCTGAAACCGTCTCCTTATGAAGAGATTTTCTAATCGCAAAATTCTTGCCCTCCTGTGCAACCAATTGCTTTTTCCCATCGACATATTTCCAATATTTGTTATTGGTACGGTTAATGACGCGTAGGTTTTGTTTGAAGGTAACAATACAAGTTTCAAGTGCATTTTTGGCATCGACAGGAAAATGACTCCAAGGCATTTTAAAATATTTGGTGTAATGTCCTTTTTCGTTTTTAATCAATAAGGAAGGTTGTAAATCGTATTTTTCTTTTTGGTTGTTTAGCGAATTAAGGTATTGGATATGTTTGCGTGTACAGCAAGCGACTACCAAAGCATCCAAGGCATGATGCCGGTGGTCTATGCGTTTTTTGCTAAAACCCTTTTTGAGTTCGTCCGGTACGGTGGGGATTACCACCCCGTTATTATTGATCGCAGTGAAGTCCGTGGTTTGAGTCAATTCATTCATACGTTGAAATCTCGGTAGGATTAATTCATTCCACTTATCATTCAAACCCCAATCTTGTTTTAGCTTCCAAGTAATTGCCCCGGTTAAGACAATTATCTTTTTTGGTGTAGCCTCTTGTTCTTCCTCTTCTCGAACGATGTTGCCTAAGAGGCTTTTCACCAACTTACTTATATATCTGCTATCGTTGAGCTGACGATTGATAAACCCTTCGGGGATTTCTTCCGCCAGTAAGTTACTTAGTTTAATTCTGTTGTTTTTGAAGTATTTATTACAATGCATCACATATTGGTCAAAAGATAAGAGGCGATGTCCATCTACAATACTTCCTCCTTTTGCCTTCATATATTCATATGCTGTACGATTACTCTTATCTTGGTTAACTGAGCTTTCACAAATAACTTTATTACTCATAGAGTTGTTGAAATATCGAGATTGAGGAATTATATGCTCTATCTGATATTCATGAGTAAACAACCTAGATAAGGGAATAACTTTTCCGGTGTATGGTGAAACATATCCTTGCTCAAGCCATAATTTATACCTTCGTATATCGCTGGATTTGGGTGCATTATTTTTTCTTATTTTCTCAATCTCATCATCTATATTGATATTATTTTGGTATACACCTTCTTCATATATTTTAAGTATTTCTTGGTGACTTGGAGAGTTAGGTTTTGCGCCAAAATCCATCATTTCATAAAGTAAAAGACGGATACGTTCATTCGTATTTTGATTTATAGTATTGCGCTTAGATATTTCTTGGCGGACTCCGGCGGGATTTTTCAATTCCCTACCCATCTCAATATGGATCTCATCAAAAAAGTTTTCCCTTCCCTTTCCATAATAATTCCAAATATCTCTTACTGTTCTTAATGTCTCCAAAACTACTTGTTCTACGATAGGGTTACGCAAACTATGCTGCTTAAAAGTAGTTAAAAATTTGTCAATATCATGCGGTGATTTCCATTGTTGTATATCACCAATTTCAGAATGTCGATTGTAAACAATATATCCGACAAGCCAAACGGGGAGTCCTTTAAAATCATAAACTTCCCTTAAATGAATGGCTTTTTCTCTTACTCGATCGGCAATATTTTCATCGAATTCTCCAGTGATGATCTTGTTTATCCTATCTAATACTTCATTAGGTATTTCCCGCTCATCCCAATATCTACCCATTCGCATTAGCGGTAGCATTTTCTTGATTGCCTTTTCAGAATAAGCGCCATAATCATTTTTATAGGGTGGGTGTTTTATAAATGCATCCTTAAATTCCTCCACCGGCAAATTGTATTTTCTGGCAAAAGTCTTCAGCGCCTTTTCGAAGACATTTGGATCTTTTACAGAGTAGATGATATGCCACAATTTCTGCTCTATTTCTTTAGTCAAAAACAGTTCAGCATCCACACCGGAAATCTT
>JALSTN010000010.1 GCA_026983735.1 Saprospiraceae bacterium
CGTATTATAACCTTGAACTTGGCTTCTACCAATGTGGACAAGTTGATGAATAAAATTGACGGCTGTCTTTCAAAGCAGGATTTGAATTGCGCTACAGAGGTGTGCAAATCGACCCCTGGCCCGACTGCTAGTATTATGTATGAGGGATTGAAGCATGCAGCAAGTGGTCCTGAAGCAGTTGAAAAAGCGATTGTATCCTTCGGTAGTGTACAGATGGCATTGTTGGAGAAAGGGCTGGTATGGATATCTCTTTTTATTGCTATTGCTCCGATGTTGGGATTTATGGGTACGGTTATCGGTATGATTCAGGCATTTGACACCATCGAAGCGGTCGGAGATATATCACCGAAGATTGTTGCCGGTGGTATTAAGGTCGCCTTGTTGACGACA
Organism: Saprospiraceae bacterium; assembly: GCA_026983735.1. GTDB lineage: Bacteria > Bacteroidota > Bacteroidia > Chitinophagales > Saprospiraceae > JALSTN01. The sequence continues at coordinate 391 of JALSTN010000010.1, forward strand.
GTATTTGGTCTGATTACTGCGATTATATTGCAGATATTCTACAACTATATTGTAGCTAAGATCGACAGTATCGTTGTTAAAATGGAAGAGGCTTCCATTTCCTTACTGGACTTGTTATTCAAGCATAATATTTTTTCTAAATAATTTTCATTTGGCTCACTTAAAACAGTAAAAAATGAATCAACTGTATAACTTTTTAAGCAAGCGCGGCCAGATGGTATCCTTTGGTTTGGGATTGTTCATCATCTTGATTTTTGGCTTTATGGTCTATAGTGGTCTGGATGGATTTAACAATCTTGGAAAAGAGGAACAAGGGACGACGTCTATTTTCAATTTTGGCTTACAAGCAGCCATCTTGTTAATCATTCTGGCCACGGTTTTGGTTTTTATATTTGCGATTCTTGATGTATTTCTCAATCCTGGTGGTTCGAAGCGTTCGATCATAATGTTGGTCGCCATAGCGGCTATTTTCTTGATTTCTTACATGACCACACAGGTTGAAACCACAGGGAAATTGGCAGAATTATACGCTAAAAATGAAATTTCAGCCAAAGTGGCCAAGTTCATTCATGGTGGAATCGTAACTGCATTGTGGTTGGGCGTATTGTCTATACTCTCCATTGTGCTGACAGAACTGGGATTAGGTAATATGTTAGCTGGATTGTTCAGTAAAAAATAAAACATCATGGCTAAAAGATCCACAAGGGATAAACTCAAACAAGAGGTCAACGCGGGTTCTATGGCGGATATCGCCTTTCTTCTTCTTATTTTCTTCTTAGTCACTACGACTATAGCTGAGGATAGTGGAGTATTGGTCAAATTACCCCCATGGAGTGAAGAGGACCAACAGGATGATATCAAGATCAAACAACGCAATATTCTCACTGTATTGATCAATGCACAGGATGAACTGTTGGTTGAAAAAGAGCCTGCGGATATCACTACACTTCGGGCTACCGTTAAGGAATTTATTGCGAACCCCAATCACGAAGAGGATAAGGCGGAAGCGCCAAATGTAGCCGTTGTCTCCCTCCAGAATGATAGAGGGACAAAGTATAAAGCGTATCTCGAAGTGTATAACGAATTGAAAGCGGCTTATCGAGAACTTTGGGAGGAGGCCGCGCAGAAGAAATTTCACAAGGAGTATAAGTCATTGGACTCTGATAAGCAAAGGACGATTAGGAATGAATTCCCATTGGTTATTTCCGAAGCAGACCCAACGGAGTACGGAGACGAAGAAAAATGATTTTGAATTAAGATTAAGTTATTAAATATATCTTATGGCACATTTTAAAAAGAAAAGAGGTCAATCATCCCCGGAGGTGTCTACGGCATCTCTACCGGATATTATCTTTATGTTGTTATTTTTCTTTATGGTAACTACAGTGATGCGGACAGCTACTTTAAAAATTAGCGTATCTACTCCTCAAGCTACCGAATTGACCAAGCTGGTTAAAAAAACCTTAGTTAACTATCTGTTCATAGGACGTCCGATGGAGGCTTATAGAGCAGAGCTGGGGACAAAACCCCGCCTACAACTTGGAGATAAAATATCAACAGTTAACGACATTCCACTTTTTTTGGAAAAACATAGACTGAAAGTTCCTGAGAAACTTAGACCGGGGATCACTTCTTCCCTTAAAGTAGATGAGTCTGCTACAATGGGGATCGTGTACGATGTCAAAACAGCATTGAGAAAAGCAAACCAACTTAAAGTAAATTACTCTGCTAAAAAACGCACGGGTGATCTAAAATAATACATTCCCATGTAGCATTTAAGTGCGCGAGCTTAGCTCGCGCATTTTTTTTGTACCATTCACAGGATGCAAATGTTCTATTTATTTCAATAATAAGAGATTCTTCTTAAAATACAGACTTAACCACGTACCAGTTATGAAGGAAAGCCGTATATTTGCGCTTCTTTTGACAAAAGACTAAAACAATACTAGATATGCAAGGTAACAGTTTAATAAAAACCTTACTTATTCTCTTGGCAATCGTTACGCTGTATCAGTTTGCACTGATATTGCCTACACGCAGAGTAGAGAAAGAAGCTGTTCGTTATGCGGAGAATGTTTCCGCCAAATTACAGGATGAAGATGCGAAGCAAGAGGCCTTTAAAGCTGCAAAGGCGCTTTACTTGGACTCTATGTCCACAGAGACAGTTTTTTCTATTCCATTGATTAAGGATTATACCTATACAGATCTCAAGAAACAGCAATTAGCCTTAGGTCTTGATTTGAAGGGGGGAATGAGTGTAATGTTGCAAGCAGATCTAAAGGAGTTGTTGCAGACCTTATCCAACAATAGCAAGGACCCTGTATTTCATAAGGCATTGGAGAATGCCCAAGATCGCATGAAGGGAAGTAATGAGGACTACATCACTTTGTTTGGTGAAGAATTTACTAAGTTGGCCAATGGCAAAAAGTTGGCGAGTATTTTCATGAGAAGTCCTATACTCAAGGAGAAAATTAATTTCGAGACAGATGACGAAAAAGTCTTGACTATTATCCGTCAGATGGCCGATGAAGCAGTGGACCAAACTTACAAACGCCTCAAAGACCGAATCGATAAATTCGGAGTTACACAGCCCAATGTATCCCTTGATAAGTCCAGGGATATCATTTCTGTAGAGTTGCCGGGTGTAGACAATCCTGCTCGCGCCAGAAATTATCTACAAGCCAGTGCCAATCTGGAATTCTGGGATGTATATCGAGTTTCTGATCCCGGTGTAATGAATGCCTTTATAGCGGCTGATAAGCGATTAAAAAAGCTGATAAGTGGGGATACATCACAAGTTGAAGAGAAAAGCTTTGAGTTGGTTAAGAATTATAATTATACTAGAGATACTACTACAGGTGCTGTAATTGACTCTGTATTGAGTAGCGTGGATACGATCTGGAGCCAAAAAGACCCTATGCTCGACAAAGGTCCTTTACTCAAGGTTCTTGAACTCAATGCCTCTACAGGGCAGGGACTGACGATGGCACCAGCCATTATGGGGCAAGCAGATAAAAACAAGCGCCATGTCGTTACAGAGTATTTGCAAAGACCGGACATTAAAGCCCTCTTTCCTAAGAATATCAAATTTGCATGGAGCTACAAACCCATAAAGGATCAGGTATCCAATAAGTTTACAAAGAAATATTCCCTTTATGCACTTAAAATGCCCAGAGGGAGTGAAAAGGCTCCATTGGAAGGAGAACATGTAGCACAAGCTTCGGCTTCTCCCAATCAACAGACTGGAGAGGTAGAAGTACTGTTGACCATGGACGGTAGAGGAGCAAAAATATGGGGAGACATGACAACCAAAGCCTCTACGGATAACAATAGAGAGATTGCCATTACACTTGATGGGGATGTTGTTTCTGCCCCCAGTGTTCGGGTACCGATAACGGGCGGACGTTCATCCATTACCGGAAATTTTGGGTTGCAGGAAGCTAAAGATTTGGCCAATATTCTACAAGTTGGTAAACTGCCGACTCGAACGACTATTCTTGAAGAGTCTTTGGTAGGACCTACATTGGGTAAAGAGAATATATCTCGTAGTTTGAAAGCGATGATGATCGGTTTTGCTATTGTTTTCCTCTTTATGCTGTTCTACTATGGAGGTGGAGGGGTGGTTTCTGTAATCGCTTTATTGCTCAACATCTTCTTTATTTTAGGAGCATTAGCCTCTTTCGGAACAGTACTTACGCTTCCCGGGATCGCCGGTATTGTCTTGACGATAGGTATGGCTGTAGATGCCAACGTTATCATCTATGAGCGTATTCGAGAGGAAATCAGAGCGGGTAAGAATTTGGCATTAGCAGTAGCGGATGGATTCAACTTCTCCTACTCTGCGATTATAGATGCCAACGTGACTACGATCTTGGTAGCAGCCATCCTCGCATATTTCGGATTAGGCCCCATTAAAGGATTTGCTGTTGTTTTGATTATTGGTGTTCTGATGTCTCTTTTGACAGCGGTCTTGTTAGGAAGATTGCTCATCGAATGGTGGTTGGCGAAAGGGAAGACAATGGCATTTTGGACAGGTCCTACGAAGAATGCCTTCTCTAAGATGAATGTAAATTGGATGGGCAAGAGCAAGTTGGCTTATACGATTTCAGGTATATTAATTGTAGCAAGTATTGCCTCTTTCTTTGTCCGTGGATTTGATTACGGAGTCGATTTTAAAGGGGGATATTCCTTCAATGTCGAGTTTCCTAAGGAGCATCCCGTAGATGTAGATGACCTTAGAAAAACATTAGCAGATGCCTTTGAAGGATCTGCGCCGGTTGTAAAAGCCGTAAATACAAGAAATACTTTCAACGTTACTACGGATTACCTTATAGATAGCCCCGATAAGGATGCTCAAGAAAAAGTCATGGATAAACTGTACACAGGCATTAAGTCCTTATCAGGGATAGAAATAAATAAAGATCAGTTTATACTTCCGGATGGTCATGGTATTCATGTCAGCAGTTCGAGCAAAGTCGGACCGACCATCGCAGATGATATCCAAAGTAGTGCCAGGTGGGCTACTATCTTTGCCTTAATCGCTATCTTCTTATATATATTGGTGAGATTTAACAAATGGCAGTTTAGCTTTGGAGCAGTTGCGGCTTTGTTTCACGATACCATAATTACTTTGGGGGCATTCTCCTTATTGCATGGAATCGTTCCTTTTGCTCTGGAAGTGGACCAGGCATTTATCGCAGCGATATTGACGGTGATTGGGTATTCGATCAACGACACAGTTGTTGTGTTTGATAGATTGAGAGAATATGTCAATTTACATCCTTCGGAGAATAAAACCACCGTATTCAATGAAGCGATTAATAGTACTTTTAGTAGGACGATTATCACCAGTTTAACTACTTTGTTTGTCGTACTGGTGTTATTCTTATTTGGTAGTGGAAGTATACGGGGATTTGCCTTTGCTCTACTTGTAGGGATTTTTGTAGGAACGTATTCATCTATTTTTGTCGCGACTTCATTGGTCCATGATATGACAGATGACTTAATGGTCAAAGCGAGAAAGGTTAAGCGGAAGGCGGGTAAGCATTTTTCAAGAGCCAAATAAATTTTCGGGTGGCTCTACTGCTCGATTTCTTCGTTATGCTCAGATTTGAAACAGTCATTGACAGAAGTCAACTCCTTGGTTTCAAATCGTTCGTGTGTCATGTA
>JALSTN010000011.1 GCA_026983735.1 Saprospiraceae bacterium
GATACTTCTTTGAGATTGCCGGAAGTGTTAAGGTTTAGGACAGAGAGTTGAACATTTTTTGTAAGGTCTAATGTATCTATTTCATTGAATCCGGCAAATAGGGTGTCCATAGAAGTGAAGGCTTCTATCCCCGTCATATCTGTGATATTTTTGCTTTGTATGAAAAGTTTTCCCTTAAATGCAGCGGTTTCCGAGACCTGGATTTCGCCATCTTTATCGAGGTCGACAGGGGGCGTGTGACGGAGTAATGCGGTTTTAAAATTGGGATCGGGGATATTGACAACCTGCGCTTCCAAAGGATAGAGGAGACATATCAGGATAAGGGATAAGAGTAGTCTAGGAATCATAACAATCTGAAATTTAGAGATATAATAGTGATTATAAAGTGTAAATGTAACTAAAACTATTGATTCGATAGAATGGAAATGATTAGAATTCGTCTATGACCTGTTTGGATGAGTGATATTATGATTTCATCGAGTGTGCCACTGGAAAATTAAGGGAAAACCCTTAATTTTAAATTTCAGGGAAAACATGGATTTTTGAGCATTGGGTTTGCCCCATCTTTGCATTAGATTCTAAAAGTAGAGTCAACACAATATTCTCATAAAAAATTTTAGCACAGCTTGATGGAATATTGAAATGGGATAACGTATGCTCGTATTGTTTTACGGGTAGAACATAAGGAACTGTGAAGGGGAACTGTAATACTCCCTGAAGCTCAGGGATACTCAACAATGAATTATAGGATAACTTCCTCTTGACAGTCCCTTATGACGTTTTATCATCATTAATGTTATCAATTCATGTTTCTGACATGATTTATCATATATGTTTTAGGTTTTGTTTTGTCCCAACAATTGCGAAGCGAAATAACTGCCCGGTTATTTCGCTTTCGTTTTTTAGGGAAGTATGGTGAGATAGTAAGAGTAAATTCATGTGGCCAAATCACATGGAAAGCTAAATAATTACGTATTCATTTCATACCAAATACAGAATAAAAAGCTGTTTTTACTTCTTTTTCTTGCGTGCTTCAGCCTGACGTTGTTGTTCTTTCATCGCTTGTTCGAACTTGGCGGCAAATCCTTTTTTCTTTTTGGGTTTTTCCTTGTTGCGCCGGAGTTGTTCTTTGATTTTCTCCTGATCTATCAATACATTTTTAATGAAGAGGGTCTGTCCGATATTGAAGAGATTACTGATAAAGAGGTAGGCGGTCAACCCGGAAGCATAATTATTGAAGAATCCGAGGAACATGACAGGCATGATGTATTGCATGTATTTCATGGAGGGATTGCCCATAGACATATCCATCATCTTAGAATTGTAATAGGTGTAAATCAGTGTAGTAATTACCCAAAGTACCGTAAATAAACTGATGTGATCCCCTAAGAATGGAACATGAACCGGGAGATAGGTCATGACATCATAAGAGGAGAGGTCATGCGCCCATAAAAACGGTTGTTGTCGAAAATCTATCGATGCGGGGAAGAAACGATAGAGGGCGATCCATATCGGAAGTTGGAGGACCATTGGCATACAGCCTCCGAGTGGATTTACCCCGTATTCGCGGTAGATCTTCATTGTCTCCATTTGGAGCGTTTGAGCATCGTCTTTATATTTTTCCTTGAGTTTGGCGACGACGGGTTTTAAGGCAGACATTTTGGACTGGGAGTGAATCATTTTGTAGTTCAGCGGTGAAAGGGCTAATTTGACCATTAAAGTAAGCAGTACAATAGCCCATCCAAAACTGCCAATCCAGGACGCCAAAAAGTCGAAAAGTGGTCGAATAATCCAACGATTAACTGTACCGAATATTCCCCAACCAAACGGAATTACTCCTTCCAAGCCGCGATCATATGCACGCAATGTATTGAAGACGTTCGGCCCTGAATAAATTTTCATAGAGGTATTGAGGGTGTTGTTTTGAACCGGTATTTTCAGATTTATACGGTGAATGGCTAGCAGCTCCGGATTGTCTTTGAAGGCTTCAGAATGAAGTTGGCCCCCTTTGAAAAATAGATTAGGGTCGGATAAAAATGAAGTATTGAAAAACTGATTATTACTGCTAACCCATTCCAGAGGTTGGGAGATTTCTTCATCATCATCGAGACTTAGGTAAGTTGGGTCATCTTCTTTCAATTTATAATACAATGTAGTGTATCGCTGCTCGACTTTAATGTTTTGTTCAATGCGTTCCAGATAATTTTCCCAGTGAAACTGTATATTCTGATCATCGGGTGGAAGTATTTGGTCGCTTCCGTTTAATTGTAGGTTATAATCGAGATCATAGCCCTTCCCAAGCGCATAGGTTTGAACAAAGCTAACACCATTGTCGCCTCTAGCAGTAAATGTAACCGTATTTCCTTTGACGGAAGGAATAAAATACAAATCTGCCGTATTGATAAAACCAGCAGCTGCACCTTTGTACGGGATCAAGTACTCCCATTTGTTTTTGGGGTGGTGCAGTAAATACAAGGGATGGGAAATATGATTATGCGCGGAGTCTTCCAGTAGTTTGTGGTATTTTTTTAAAAATACACTGGTGATTCTCCCCCCCTTCGAAGAAAACTCTATGATTACCTCTTCATTCTCTAATTTGACCGATTGATTCCTCCCTTGACTCGCATTTGCAAATACACCGTACTTGGCTTGGAGTAGACCACTTCTCGCAGCACTATCTTGAGGGAGTTGTTGGACAGGGGAGGAAGAAATGGCTTGAGTAGGGGCATCTTCTATCTCCTTAACATCCTGTGGGGTATTGGTAGAGTCCACCAGTACAGAATTTTCTTTGGCCATTTCTTCTTTTGATGGGCTGTTCATGTAGAAATACCCTAAAGTGATGGCAAAAATGAGGGCGAACCCTATGATATTACTTCTATCCATGTATATTGTCTCCTTTATAAACGATGTCCTGATGATTGTTCTATAAATATCGAAAGAACAATCCTTCTGTGGGACAAGCGATTTGAAAATTGGCGCAAAGATACACAATTCACGGGTATCTGATTGTATTCTATAAGATCGTGCGAATAGAAACTGCCCTAGAATGACATTTTTTATATTTAGTCCCGGAAAATAAGAATCAATCTACCGGATAATCCGTTTAATCGAGTTAATTTTGCTCAACTCATCGATGTAAATATTCGATAGACTACTCCACCAGATAGATTAAAATGCCAAAGGATTACAAATTGCCTTCTTTCCTAGTCGTGGATCTGAAAAACAGATTGAAGACCTTAAGTGGTCAGGTTAATGGAATAATCAAAATGTTGGAAACAGGAAAAGACCCACAACAAATCAGTATTCAATTCAAATCCTTGGATAAAGGGATGCAAAAAGCTCATTACGTATTGCTTGATGAGGTGTATCGCAAGGCCTTAGCGATGGGGATTGTCAAGGCTGTTGATGCCTGTCCGGGGGATTGTGGTCAAGAGGAGAAGATTGATTTTCTAAAGTCAGAATTTCCCAATTTTGGTCTTGGCGAAGTGGCGAAATACTTGAAAGAAATTCAATCTATCGAAGAACGACTTTCTCAACTCAATGATAACATATAGCCTACCTGACCTACATCTGAACAATGAGGATGGTCTGACTCCCCTAATAGCTGATTTAAAGGACAGCTTCATGGCTGCCAATTATTATAAAGTAATCCTATATCCTGTTCCGATGTTAACGCATCGAATTTTCATGGCTACAAATAGAAGAAATCCTACTGTGTTGGGTTAAATAGACCTCATTACACTAAAAAATGTAGTAATATCAATGGGATCATTTTTAAAAAAAGTATTATTCCCTCGTGGTGCCCCCCCTGTTGGCATGTAACTTTGCCCTTGAATTACGTGTTGTACTTTATGTCAGAGGTGTTTGTTGCTGTATAAAATGGTGAGGAGAGGGTAATTAATTGCGGAGGGGAATAAGAGGAGTGTAGGGAAGGAAGCAGATGGCAGGAGCAGTAACTATTGGGATAATAAGTAAAAATAGCTCATTATGAAACTATGGATAGTATTAGTTTTGTCAATTTCTTCTTATCTAATGATGGCTCAGGGACCCCCAATCACGACAGGGACTCCGGTTATGTTAGGATTGGAAGGAGCGGGTATTCGGACATTTGGAAAATATATCAAGAAGGAGAATGCCAGTGCATATGTTCACGTATTTGGTGTCCCTTACAATATTAGTCCTAAGTTTCAAGTAGGAGGGGTTATCCCTTTTAAATGGGTAACGCCTCGGGGTCAAAAAAGAGTTGGCGGTCTATCTGACGTAGCCGTTTTTGCCAAATATCAGATATTCAAAAGGGATGGGGTAGCCAAGACCTTTCGGATTCTGGCAACCCTTAAACAAACCTTCCCTACCGGTGATAGCCGATCCATGCCCGCCTTGGGGACAGGCATCTATCAGACGGCTTTGGGCTTAGTGTTGGGTCGAGTGACTTCACGAGTGGGCCTGTATGCAGATGGGGCCTATCAGCTCAGAAGCGGCGGAGTGACAGACGACCTAGTTTACAATTTGTCGATGGGAGTCCCCTTACTTCCCCATCGTTATCCTCAGAGACAGATTAATGCATATGTAGAGTTCAATGGTCATTATATATTAAATTCGGAAATTCATTCGCTCTTTTTGTCCCCCGGGTTACAATACATTGGAGGAAGGAGAATACTATTTGAAGCGAGTGTACAGTTACCCTTGTTACAACGCAATGTTGAGCAGAATAAATCAAATTATAATGTACTGTTAGGTACTCGGTTTTTGTTCAATTAACAAGAGTTGAGATGACCATTTACTTTGCATGAAAGCCCTACCATTCAGATCAAAGTGCACTATAGGTAATCAATATTAGTTTTAAGTGATAAAAGAATCAAAATGTATAAAATAACAAGATTTCGACCATTTCATACCCTATTATTCTTAATAGGCGCTCTTATATTATCCGGAAGTGCATGGAGTCAAACACCGGATACCAGCGCCTCAGAACGCATCTACCTTAAAATAGAAGTTCGGGGATTAGCTTGTCCTTTTTGTGCGTATGGGATGGAAAAGGCATTAAAGGAAGTTTCCGGCGTCGAGAAAGTTGATATTGTTCTTAAGAAGGGATGGGTGTTTATTTCTACCCCTCTAGACCAAAAACCTGAAAAGGAACAGCTGGAAGATATAATTATCGATGCCGGATTTACCCCCGGAAAAATCGAATACAGTACTCAGCCATTCGAATATAAGGCGGATCATTTAAAACAATAAGAGCCCTTTGATCCTTGGAGGCTCGTCTGTTTGGACAATTGGATTACCTTAGATGTAAGTATCTAACATGGGTGCGTATAATTTTTTGTAATTTGGAGTATTCTCTTTTACTCTAAAAGTATTCTTTTGATGGTTGTAGTATTGTTTTCCGTTGAAATTCGACAAAAATAGACACCTCTTGGCAAAGAAGCTGTATTTATTTTTAGACCTTCATTTAATTGGACATGCGAATTGGACAGAACCACATGTGTCATTGCATCGTATATCTGAATATCATAGTGCTTTTTGTCTGTTGAAATTAGGGTGAAAGAATGGGTGGCC
>JALSTN010000012.1 GCA_026983735.1 Saprospiraceae bacterium
GTCAAAGGAACTTACCCTATATTTGTATTATCAAAGGAGAAATGAATAGTTTTTCATAAAAATTTAGGGTGTTCTCATAGTGTGTTCAGCCCCATTGCCCCTCTCAAGGGCGATGGGGATTTTTTTTTGTTTTTCAACGAGGTAAATGGATCATTATACCATCCAACTCATCCTCAAGAATAGGCCTTTCGACCTATAAGCGTTATCGATACAATCCTACAAATAACGCTGGGTACTATTGCACCCCTTTCAACCATAGGAACAGGATACGCTTCCCGATGTCGCACCAATCAGACCAATCGGCACTTTTTATAATAAACATATACTCCCATCGGATGAACAAAACGACCCAAAGCTACAGGAATCGTTGACAATTCTTCCATTGTTTATCATGGTCCCTGTTCTTCATTCACGGAAGCCAACAAAAGAACTGTGCAATACGGAATATGGCAGAATATCAAAATGCCTTTAATACCTCATTTTGGTCCTTACCTGCCCCCCTACACCGGGATTTATCAATTCAAATGAAAAGGCTTGTGTCATTCTTCTTTCCTGTACGTGTTATCTTTGTATCTTTACCCTTCATTTCATATCCGTCACTCAATCGTAAGCTATGAAGCAGGCCATGTGGTATCCCTCCGAAGCTATGAAGCGTCATAGCCATTTGGGCAAGTATCGACAATGGGTCAACAAAAGATATCGTCTCAAGATAAAAGACTATAAAACACTTTGGCAATGGAGTGTTGAGGATATTGATCGATTTTGGTCCACATTGATTGAATATTTTGATCTAGATTATACGGGTAATATTTCTAAACCACATTCGGGATCTATGCCGGCAGTGAAATGGTTTGAAGGGATTTACCTCAACTATGCCGAGCATTTATTTCGCAATAAACGGGATGCTGATCCCGGCATTTTTTGGCGGAATGAACTTGGTCATGAGCGAATCTTAAACTGGGGGAAGATCAGGCAAGAAACAACCCGTCTTCAGCAATATCTGCTTCACTTAGGGGTAAAAAAAGGGGATCGAGTCGGGGCTTACCTGCCCAACATACCAGAAGCCACGATTGGATTTATGGCGACGACTTCTATAGGGGCTATCTGGTCGAGCTGTTCCCCGGATTTTGGATCGGACAGTGTAATTGATCGACTTGCACAGATCGAGCCCAAAGTACTGTTGGTTGCAGATGGTTATACTTACTCCGGCAAGCGCTATGATAAGATGGAAGTCATACGAGAGATTGTCGAACGCATTCCCTCTATTCAAAACGTGATTCTCATTCCGTTTTTAAATGATACGCCTATACTGCCGGATGAACGATACATCACATGGAAAGATATGCCGAAAGGGTCTTCCGATAATTTAGCTTTCGAAAAGGTACCCTTTGATCATCCGATTTGGGTCTTGTATTCTTCCGGAACTACCGGAAAACCAAAGGCTATCACACATGGCCATGGAGGTGTTTTATTGGAACATATGAAATACTTGGCCTTTCACAATGATGTAAAGGAGGGAGAGAATTTTTTTTGGTTTTCGACAACCGGTTGGATGATGTGGAACTTTGTCAATGCTGCGCCTTTAGTCGGAGGGAGAATCGTCTTGTACGAAGGCAATCCCGGATACCCCGACCTCAATATTTTGTGGAAATACAGTTCAGACCTACCGATTCATCACTTTGGCACAAGTGCACCATTTATTGTAGCTTGTATGAAAAGAGGGGTTAATCCCGGCAAGCATTTTGACCTTTCCGCTATGCGTAGTATAGGCTCGACCGGAGCTCCCCTCCCCCCTGAAGCTTTTAGATATGTACTACAGGAGATCAAAGAGGAGGTCTGGCTGTGTTCTATGAGCGGAGGGACAGATGTATGCACTGCATTTGTAGGAGGATGCCCCGATCGCCCCGTTTATGAAGGAGAGATTCAGTGCAGAGCATTGGGCTGTGATTTGGATGCTTGGGACATTGAAGGTCATGCTATAAGGGGTGAAGTCGGAGAGATGGTTATTCGTCAACCCATGCCTTCCATGCCGGTATTTTTCTGGGGAGATACAGAAAGAAAAAGATATCTTGAAAGTTATTTCTCGATGTATCCCGGAGTATGGAGACATGGAGACTGGATAGAGATTACGCCGAGGGATACCATTATCATTTATGGAAGAAGCGATGCTACGCTCAATCGGCATGGCGTCCGGATCGGCACAGCGGAGATTTACAATGTAGTTGATAAGTTCGAAGAAATTCAAGATAGTATAGTTGTCAATCTAGAGCTTGACGGAGGGCGGCATTACATGCCACTTTACATTGTACTGTCCGGAGAACACAAATTAGACGACAAACTACGTGAAAAGATTAAAAACGCTCTTAGGAGGACTTATACCCCTCGACATGTTCCGGATAATATAATTGCCTGCCCCGGAATTCCTAGAACCATTAGTGGGAAGCGCATGGAAGCTCCGGTCAAGAGAATTTTACTCGGAATGCCCATAGAGAAGTCCATCAATATCGGTGCAATGAAAAATCCTGAGACGGTTTCTTTTTTCATAAAAGAAGCTGAGAAAATCAAGTAATAATCGAGAGCCAAATATAGAATATGCCGATAGGAGTTGCCATCATAAACGCATTGGGTCAACGCAGGGTCACGAGAATACTCGGGTGGCTGTCCAACACCCGATTTCCCGGATTGATCGTGCGGACAGCTATTCGGATATATATTAAAATATATCATATAGACCTGTCTATATATGATTTTGATATACGGACAGCTAAAACGTTCAATGCATTCTTCACACGGCGCTTGAAGCCGGGAGTGCGCACCCTTGAAGACGGGATTGTTTCCCCTTCTGACGGGTATTACTTCAATGGCGGACTACTCAAAAAAGCCCGGATTATACAATGCAAAGGATTTTCCTCCGATCAAAATAAAATTACGACCATGGGCGCGTTTGATCACGGAAGTTTTGCTACCATATATTTGTCTCCGGGGGATTATCATCGCGTACATGCCCCCTTTGATATGACGATTGACCGACTCGCTTTTATTCCCGGAAAACTCTATCCCGTAAATGAAAAAAGCGTCTTGAAAGTGCCTGAGTTGTATTGCAAAAATGAACGTGTCGTACTCAGTGGTACCTCGTCATACGGACGGTTTTATATTGTCTTCATCGGTGCCATGATCGTAGGCAAAACCATCTTGAGTTTCGAACCATATTGGAAAGAATTAATTCGCAAAAAACAGCGATTTGACAGGGAGGTTCAGTATGAAATGGCAAAATTCGAAGAATTGGGCTATTTTGAACTCGGCTCTACTGTACTCCTTATAATGGAAGATGAAATTCTTAATGATATCGCCCTCCAACCTGTATCCCGCGTCCTCGTAGGCCAACATTTATGTGGCTAGGTATGAAAAATTAAGTAAGTATATCCACTCGGCAGCAATGAGCTTGTTTCCGCTGTCAAACAAGGGGAAATTAAGATCAATGCAGAAGCGTGTATGCCAACATCATAGAAGACAAACCTATGAGATACCCCCCCCAAACTTGTCCGGGATGATGTGACTCGAGAATTAGTCTGGAAGTACCTATCATCCCTGCGATGATAATCGCAACTAACAATAACAAATCCGTAGAAATCATACTTCCTGCTCCAACGGGCCATATAAAACTCTCATAACTAAAAAACAACCGCGTCAGTATGAGCATACCTAAAAGTCCTCCAGCTCCTACCGCATGAATGGATATCTTGGAAAATACCGTTATAAAAAAGCTTAAAAATAATCCAATAATTACTCCCAATAGAATCGTAGTAAGAGGGAAGGGAATATTTTTATTCTTATAGAAATTAATAAATAACCACAAATAGAAAATCATAACCACGATAAGGGGAATTATACGTTCCTTTTTCTCTTCCATTTTTAAGGATTGGATAAATCCCAATGGACGCATCATACTAATGGCAATACCCGGAATCACCACCGTGGATACAAAAACCAAGATGAGTAAAGATAAATTTTGATTCCATCGCGAATATCCGAATAATTGTGGATTGACCAACAGCAATAATCCTAACATATAACACACCATAAAAATAGGGTGAAACACGAAGGAGATAAACCGGGCAATCCAATGCAATGCTTTTGTCATACAATCGGGTTTAAAGTACAAACATAATTACTTTTATTGGCAGTGGATATCTTATATTGATTATTTCTACAATTTGGGCAGGGCAAGTGAAAGAAAATCTTTCCAGCTGAATAGACTCTTGTAGTAAACGGGAGGAAGAATAGCTGCTCGCTAGTCTAAATTACAAGTTCTCTAAAGGCCCATGTTACCTTTAATTATAGCTTTAGATAACTCCAAAAGTGGATATGCACGCATTACTGGGTATAATCTGGCCAAAAAGAAAGTATTTAAATTGGGAAGTGGAACACGTTAAGAGGAGAGGATAAATACTTGAGTTTAAAGTCATAATAGGTCATGTGAACTGTATTTAAAGGATAAATCCAGGCGATAATTTGGCCTTCACAGAGAGATAAAAGGGGAGCCAGCCTTCAATTATGGAATTAGTTTACAAATAACGATATAAAAAATTCCCATCACTAATGTAAATGTACCTTCCGACAAGGATCTAATGCATCATTTGGGTAGCCTCTTCTCCCACGATATTCAGCGGACTAAAATAAACGAATCTTGTCGTCTGCTTGATAGTTTTCACTTATTTCTGCTACTTGGAGGGATCCCATTTTAAACCATTTCATACCCAATTGTGTTTATGCGAGTAGATTTATTCATTTTACAAAACTGTCCTGTATGACAACTCGTTATTCATCCATTTCATACTCTAAAAATAAGCCCCCTTACCTCTTGTCTTTTGCTTTTCTATTATTGTCGTTGGTGATGACGCAATGTGGAATAGCACAGATATCGAAACCTGCCGGGCTTTGTGAAAATCCGGAGTTTGACAAGGAGGTCGCCAAATGGATCCGGCAGTCAGTGCCTGTAGTAGGTGCTGAGGAGTTGTACGAGGAGATACATTCCGGCAAAGGCCCGGCGTACATTTTAGATGCGCGAGATGCTAAAGAATACAATGTCAGCCATTTGCCAGGAGCTGTACGGGTCGGGTATGATGATTTTAACAAGGGAGAAGTAGCACAAATCCCAAAAGATGCTGAAGTTGTCATTTATTGTTCTATAGGATATCGGTCAGAGAAGATCGGTGAAAAACTCAAAAAAATGGGTTTTAAAAATGTGCGCAATCTCTATGGGAGCATATTTGATTGGGCCAACAGAGACTTGCCTTTGGTGGACAATAAAGGTAAGAAAACCAAGAAAATACACACTTACAACAAGGACTGGGGACGATGGGTACAAGAAAAACATGCTCAGCGCGTCTGGTGAGAATAAATGGCGTTTGGATTTGGTCATTAGAAGGTAATGCCCTATCATTGCCCTACAAATGATCAAAATTATGGAGCCATTCATCACAAATGACGCAGTAGTACTAGGTATTCTTCTAATCATCCTTGCAAGCATTTTTTACACATCCAGCTTATCCTCTAGCTTTTGGAAGACCTTTTACAAATATATTCCTGCACTTCTGTTGTGCTATTTTATTCCTGCATTATTTCACTGGCCATTGGGTATAATATCGGGAGAGGGCTCTCAGCTGTACTTTGTAGCTTCGAGATATCTATTACCGGCAAGTCTGGTATTGTTGTGTTTAAGTATTGATTTTAAAGGGATATTGCGATTAGGGCCCAAGGCCTTGATTATGTTTTTTGCTGCTACGATTGGAGTCATTATAGGTGGTCCGGTCGCATTATGGGTTACGATTGTATTATTCCCCGGCTTAATTCCTTTAACCCCGGATGAATTGTGGCGGGGATTATCCACGGTAGCCGGGAGCTGGATAGGAGGAGGTGCCAATCAAGCCGCTATGAAAGAGATCTTTGAGGTGAAGGACAACATATTCGGTTCGATGATCGTCGTAGATGTCATTGTTGCCAATATTTGGATGGGTTTTTTGTTGTATGGTGCAGGCAAGCATCAAGCCATTGACAAATGGTTAAAAGCGGATGCCCGATCCATTGACACCCTGATTCAGAAGGCAGAAGCCTTTCGGCAGAAAGTACGCGAATACCCTACCCTACCCAAAACCTTTGGCATGTTAGCTGTGGCTTTTGGTGCAGTTGGCATGGCGCACTTGGGAAGTGACTGGATCACACCCGGCATGAAAAACCACAGTGAATTCCTAATAAAATACGGGTTGACCTCACTAATGTCTCCTTTCTTTTGGTTAATAGTTCTCGCCACGACATTAGGTGTTGCCGGATCCTTTACTCGCTTACGCAACTATGAAGGGGTCGGTGCATCATTATGGGGCTCCGTCTTTATCTATATATTGGTAGCTACGATTGGTATGAAAATGAACCTCGGAGAGGTATTTGAGAATATGGGTTTGTTTGTAATCGGGTTGGTGTGGATGTTAATACACGTGGTCATTCTGCTCGGAGTCGCTTACTGGATCAAGGCCCCTTTCTTCTTTGTTGCTGTAGGCAGTCAAGCCAATATCGGAGGGGCTGCTTCAGCTCCTATAGTCGCCACTGCATTCCATCCTTCCTTAGCCCCTGTAGGAGTATTAATGGCTGTACTTGGCTATGCATTAGGCACCTATGGTGCCCTCATTTGCGCCTACCTGATGCAAAGTGTGGCTATGTAACCCTAGCATTCCCAAAAGAAGGCGTCAATATTTGGAAAATACTACCTCTTTCCATTGTTGACCGGTGTTCCCTGTTCCTCCATCCAAAAAGCGAAGAATGCGCACTATATGGGAAACGGAAGACTAATCAATATTGGAATACGATACGGATAATATCTCATTTTTGTACTATAGTGTAGCCCCTTGTACAGAATTGCTCAGAATTTCATAAGGTACCCATTGCAAGTTTTTTATATTCAGGATGTTTTTGTACCTTTGCATTCCCATTTTATTAAGACAATCAGGAAAATAATGAGCAAAAAGCGGATTTTATTTATTACGCATGAAATGGCTCCCTTTGTAGATACCGCAGATTTAGGCGGAATCATGGCGAAATTACCCAAATACATTCAAGATAAAGGCAATGAGATACGTGTTTTAATGCCTCGGTTTGGTGTAGTCAACGAGCGAAAGCATAAATTACACGAAGTTGTACGGTTATCCGGGATGAATATCATAGTAGATGACGACGACTATCCATTGATCATCAAGGTGGCATCCTATCCAGGTGCGAGAATGCAGGTTTACTTTTTGGATAATGAAGAATTTTTTAAGCGCAAATTTGTATTTCTTGACAAAGATGAAAAACCATTTGAAGACAATCAAGATAGAATGGTATTTTTCAATAAAGGTGCTTTGGAAATCGTACGCAAACTAGGTTGGGCTCCGGATGTAATTCTGGTGAGTGGGTGGATGTCTTCTTTAGTGCCGTTTTTTGTCAAAACAGTGTACAAAGATGATCCTATTTTCACCAATGCAAAAGTCGTCTATGCCTTTGACAATCCAAGTCTGGGAAATACTTTTACAGATGACTTTTTTGTTAAAGCATCGATTAATGAGCTTAATGAAGAAGATCTGAGTTCTTTTAAGGATGATAGTGGTAATATTTCTCTTCATCAAGGCGCTATAATGCATTCTGATGCGTTAATAATGGTAAATGACCCAACGGATGACGCATTAAAGTCGTCTATTGATCAATTGGATATACCCAAACATTTACACAATGGCGAAGAGGACTTTTTACCGGGTTATCTGGAGTTCTTTAAAAGCTTAATAGAAGAAATCGAAGAAGACGAAGAAGACGAAGAATAGTAGAATTTGCTGTAGAAAGGAGAAGGAAAGCTTGAAAGGAATTGAAGAGAAGAGGAAAAAAAATAAACCATATCAGATTAAGTTGCTCTCCTAAAGCGGACAACATGTCATTTTTCAATATCGGAGCGAATATAAGTTTACTTCTTCGTATTGATAATTACAAAAATGATCCAAAGAACGCAGTACCCAATGCTTTTTGGTCTAAGAAGGATGAAGTACATTCAATAAAAAAATTAGCGCTGTCGATATGATTTGATCTTCCTCTATATTATCACACAATGGGATATTGGATAATTAACCGACAAAGAGAAAAACACATAAACATGAATATTACCTCCGTTTGGAAAAGGTTTGCGTTAGGAGTAATGGCATTCTGGATAATAGGTTGTAACGACCCAACAGATCTCGGCAAAGATTTGCTAAAAGATTCACTTAATGAGACTGAAAGCACACAACAACTGGGAATTTCTTTTGTAGGGGGATATACTGATAGTGTCTTGGTATATCAAGCCTATAGGGAAAGTCAATTTAGAACCTCTAGCCAAATCAGTGTATTTGTCGCCGGAGACTTGGATGACCCCATTTTTGGAAAAACAAAAAGTGAGATATACACACAGTTTCGTACAGACCCGAGGCCTGACCTGGATTTGTCAGCCAAAAACGGATTTGTAGTTGACTCAGCATATATGGTAGTCTTTTATGACACTACCGGCTTTTACGGAGATTCTTTAGCTCCGATTGATATTAATGTATTTGGATTAACGGAAGTTCCGGATCCTCGGGCAGACTACTACACGACCAAAACCTTTGAAAATTCCAGCAATCCCATCGGCTGGGCCAAGGGATTGCTGCCTTCGCTGAAGGACTCGTTCTACATCTACTTTAGAAATAGATTTAACGAACCCGACACATTCAAAATCCACGGTGCCGCTAAAGTACTTTTTAAAGATCCTTCCTTTCTTCAAGGCTTTTTATTGGATACCACGGCATTTTTTCAACCTAAGGAGCTCCCCAATTTCCTTCCCGGGATAAAGGTAGAAGTCGCTACCGGAGGAAAGCGATTGATTGGCCTGGACTTCAACAGTCCGCGCTCTTTCATCCAAGTCTATTATCATTCTCCCGATACGATTATCAATCATAGATTTTATTTCGATGAGCGCCTAGAATATGAAAATCCTCTGGTACGGGTTGTCCATCAATCACACGAATACACAGGCACTCCTGTACAAGAATACATCGCTAATCCTGAGAAAAGTGAATCTGCCTTTCTACAAGGCTTGTCCGGCATTCGCTCCAAACTTCAACTAGGGGATATACCTACAGAATTGGATGGGAAAATATCTGTTTCCCTGGCCAAGCTCCACATTCCCGTCAAAGTTTTACCGGGAGATGACACAAAGCTATTTACTCCACCTATCTCCATTGTTACCGCCACAAAAGATGATGCGGGGGTTTATATATTAACCAAAGAAGCTCAGTATGCTTGGGAATCCTTTCTCCGAACAAGGGATTATATATTCTTAAACTCCAGATATGGTGGAGTGCTAAGTAAGGACAAGGATACGGGTCAAATGTACTACGATATCAATATCACAAGCTTTGTTCAAGATTATCTATTTGGTCGAAATGATGGAAGTTTTTATTTGAGTTTGGTAGGAAGCCAGAATAATCCAAAAAGAGTTGTATTTTGCACCCTGAATTCCATGGAATGCCCTACGACTTTGAGTGTTATATATACCAAGTATTAATAATTTTTATATTTGATTTATGTGTGGAATAGTAGCCTACATCGGTGAACAAGAGGCTTACCCAGTCCTTATTCAAGGATTGAAAAGATTGGAATACAGAGGATATGACAGTGCAGGTGTATCTCTCAATAGCAGGGACGGTCTGAGCATTTTCAAATGCAAAGGAAAGGTGAGTGATTTGGAGGCTCTTGCTGAGACAAACATACCTTCAGGTCTTACCTCCGGCATCGGACATACTCGATGGGCTACTCATGGCCCCCCCAATGACATCAATGCCCATCCACATGCTTCAGGCAATCATCGGCTGGCTATCGTCCACAATGGAATCATTGAAAATTATTCGGAGCTAAAAGAAGCCCTTGAAAATCTCGGACACAGGTTCATCAGTGATACGGATACAGAAGTCCTTATTCATCTCATCGAAGAATTTCAGAACAAAGATGACATTCAGCTGGAAGATGCCGTTCGAATGGCTCTCCAAAAAGTCATCGGAGCCTATGCCATCGTAGTAATGGATAAAAATGATCCTGACAAAATCGTAGGAGCGAGACTTTCAAGTCCATTAGTAGTAGGTATAGGAGAGAATGAGTTTTTTATAGCTTCTGATGCATCCCCGATAATCAGTTATACCAACAAGGTCATCTTCCTAAACGATGGCGAGGTCGTCGTTCTTGAAAAAGGCAAAGACTTAGTGATTACCAACATTCACAACGAACTTCAGTATCCGAAAATTCAAGAACTTGATCTGAAATTAGAAGAGATAGAGAAAGGTGGTTTCGACCATTTCATGCTTAAAGAAATACACCAACAACCGGAAACGGTATCAGATGCGATGAGAGGTCGCCTCAATGCTCAGAAAGGATGGGTCGTTCTAGGAGGAATGAAAGAATACATAGATCGGATAATGAATGCAGATCGTATGATTATCATAGGATGTGGGACCTCTTGGCACTCTGCCCTCATCGGGGAATACCTCATCGAAGATCTGGCACGCATACCTGTCGAAGTCGAATACGCTTCTGAATTTAGATACCGAAAGCCCGTTCTATCTCAAAGAGATGTCGTTATTGCCATTTCTCAATCCGGAGAGACACTGGACACAATGGCTGCCCTGGAGCTTGCAAAACGAGAAGGAGCCCTTACTTACGGGATTGTCAACGCTGTAGGATCAAGTATTGCGCGATTGACAGATTCAGGCTCTTATATTCATTGTGGTCCGGAAATAGGGGTGGCTTCCACCAAAGCCTTTACAGGCCAAGTAACCCTCTTATCTCTTATGGCCCTCTCTCTTGCCAAAAGAAAAGGAGTCATATCCGAGAGCTATTTTCGCCGTTTAATCAGTGAATTGGAAACGATCCCCAATAAAATAGAATCCATCCTGGGAATGGATGAAAAAATAAAATGGATAGCCCAAGCAATCAAAGATAGCAATAACGCCCTATATCTCGGACGTGGTTATAACTTTCCCGTAGCTCTTGAAGGAGCCTTGAAACTCAAGGAAATATCCTATATCCATGCAGAAGGTTATCCGGCCGCAGAAATGAAACACGGACCTATCGCCTTAATCGATGAAAATATGCCCGCGGTGGTCATTGCAACTAATCAAAGTGCTTATGAAAAAATCAAAAGCAATATCCAAGAAGTAAAAGCTCGCAAAGGCCGAGTCATTGCTATTGTAACAGAAGGAGATAAAGATATCAAAGCCCTAGCGGATTATACGATTGAAATTCCACTTACATTAGAACCATTCACTCCACTCCTTTCTGTAGTTCCTTTGCAGCTGCTCTCTTATCATATTGCTGTCATGAGAGGTTGTAATGTCGACCAACCTAGAAACCTCGCTAAATCTGTTACTGTAGAATAAACTTTAAATACTATATAAAATTTTAACTTATGGAAGAATTATTATCCCCCACCGGGTCGAGAGAAATCCAGTATTACACCGAAATGGAAGAGCTCGTTATCCCTGAATATGGACGCAATATCCAAAACTTAATTCGGTACGCTATCACGATTGAAGATAAAGAAAAGCGTCAATTGGTAGCTGAGGGTATCCTCAATCTTATGACCCAAGTCAGTGATCTCAAAAAGAACACCAAAGATCTCCAACAAAAACTTTGGAATCACCTGATGAAAATAGCCGATTACCAATTGGATGTGGAAATCCCCGAAGATGTAATCATCGTCAAAGAGGATCTTCATTCTACTGTAGAACCGCTGGATTATCCTCCCAATAAAATGAGCTATAAGCACTATGGAAGACTCATTCAGAGATTAATCGAAAAAGCCAAGTCTATGCCGAAAGGTAAAATGAGAGAAGAATTTCTCACAATATTGGGAGCATATATGAAGTTGGCTTTTAAAAATTGGCACAAAAACAGAAATATAACCGATGATGTCATCTACAAAGATTTTGAACGACTGGCAGAGGGGGAATTATCGCTGCCCGAAGGAGCTGATTTGAATTACCTCATCAATGCCCCCCTCAAAAGACAAACTAAAGTACTAAAATCCATTAATCAAAAAGCCGGTAAAAAGAGAAAGCGTAAACGCAAATCCTCCGGAGGTTATAAAAAAGGAAAAACACGATATTAACTGAGCGCTTCTCTCTCCTTAAGCAAATAACTCTACACTACCACATCATGCCTTACAGAATGATCTGACTAGGAGGAATAGGGACGCCATCTCCTATCTAGATGAGCATATGCATGTGAATTGACAACAGCATAGCTCCTATCTATAAGGGGAATTCCAAGTTGAATTCCCCCGCTGGAAGCATAGGATATTGGATGATATTCATTAAACATATTAAGAATTTTTTTAATAAAAAAAGAACATATTTTACTGTAAAGCATTATCTACATATAGCCATTAAATTTCAACCCCCGGTAAAATGCAATCACAATCATTTATTATACAAGGAGAAGCCCATCTAGAAGGTGATATCACACCACAAGGAGCGAAGAATGAAGCCCTTCAAATTATAAGTGCCTGTCTGTTAACAGATCAACCGGTAACACTGCATAATGTGCCGGACATCTTAGATGTACAAAAACTCCTAGGGCTCATCGAAGGCTTAGGGGTAGAGGTAAGGAGGACTGCTCCGGAATCCTACATTATCAAAGCAAAAAATATTGATTTAGATCATTTTGCTTCTAATGAATATCAAAATAATGCGCGTAAGATTAGAGGTTCTATCATGCTTTTGGCTCCCTTGCTTGCAAGATTTGGGAAAGCCTTTATACCTAAACCGGGCGGAGATAAAATCGGAAGAAGAAGATTGGATACTCACTTTTTAGGGTTTAAGGCGCTGGGAGCAGAACTAATTATAGATGATACCAAAGGCCAATATTATCTACATGCCAAACGACTCAAGGGCAGATATATCCTTATGGATGAAATATCCGTAACGGGATCTGCCAACATGATTATGGCTTCGGTACTGGCCGAAGGGACTACCACACTTTACAATGTAGCATGTGAACCCTATATCCAACAATTGTGCAAAATGTTGGTAAGGATGGGAGCAGATATCAATGGTGTAGGATCCAACCTCCTGACCATAAATGGCGTATCCTCCCTCCATGGAACAGAACACACCATCCTCCCTGACATGATAGAAATCGGAAGCTTCATCGGCATGGGCGTACTGACGAATTCCCCACTTAGAATCAAAAACTGCCGAGTGGATCAATTGGGTAATATCTTACCGGTTTTTAAGAAGCTAGGTGTACAAATGACGATTGAGAACGATGACATTCTACTCGGAGACCATAGCCACTATCAGATCGGGCGATTCATGGATGATTCTATCATGACCATTTATGATGCTCCTTGGCCGGGATTTACACCCGACCTTATGAGTATCATTCTAGTGATGTCTATTCAAGCCAAAGGAAGTGTTTTAATCCATCAAAAGATGTTTGAAAGCCGTCTTTTCTTTGTAGATAAACTCATTGATATGGGTGCTCAAATTATTCTATGCGATCCACATAGAGCCACAGTTATCGGTCTCAATAGAGAAAGCCAACTTCGAGGTATTAGAATGTCTTCACCGGATATTCGGGCAGGGGTCGCCCTTCTCATCGCAGCACTATCCGCTAAGGGGGAAAGCATTATAAACAATATACATCAGATCGATCGGGGGTATCAGAATATCGATACTCGCCTCAATGCATTAGGCGCCGATATTCGCAGGATCCAGTAGTTCCACTGTCCGATTAAATTACCTTTCTCAGCCTACAATTAACCTCTACGTTATATCATCAAAGAGTACAATAAAAAAAACGTCTACCCCTCAGGCGAGGGGCAGACGTGTCAAAACAAAACGAAAAACCAACTTTATCTTTAGATACTTACAATGCCTTGGTCAATTTGACCGGAATAGTTTTTTCTTTATTATTGCGAATTACTGTGACTTGAATAATGTCCCCTACCCGAGTCATTGCGATAGCATTGTGCAAGTCTTTAATGGTTTTTATCGCTTTCTTGTCTATCTGTACAATGACATCACTTGGAAGTAAACCGGCAAACTGTGCAGCGCCGCCTTGCACTAGCTCATCGATATATACACCATTCTTGGTGTCTAGAGATAGATTTTGTTGTATCTCGTCATCTATAGGCATAACATATATCCCCAAACTAGTCCGCTGATAGCTCCCATACTTAATTATGTCATCAACGATCGAACGCATAAGATTGACAGGGATAGCAAAAGAATACCCATTGTAATATCCGGTATGGGTAGCAATTGCCGTATTGACGCCGATCAATCTACCTTCCACATCCAGTAAAGCTCCACCACTGTTGCCGGGATTAATAACAGCATCGGTCTGTATAAACTGCTCTATGGCACGATCTCCCTTAATAATACCCAAGTCTCTTCCCTTGGCACTAACGATTCCAGCCGTTACCGTAGAAGTGAGATAACCGAAGGGATTGCCGATAGCCAACACCCATTGTCCCACCTTCACGTCGTCCGAATTGCCATACTCTACGGCAGGTAAATCATCAGCTTCTATCTTTATTACTGCCAAATCCGCTGAAGGCTCTTTGCCTACTAGTTCAGCTTTGTATTTCTTCCCATCCGCAAGCGTAACTTCGAATTCATCTGCAAAATCAACGACATGATTATTGGTTACAATATAACCATCATTCGATATGATGACGCCCGATCCGGAGCCCTTGAGTTTGTACAGTGGAGCGCCATAGGATGGATTGCCAAACATTTGACCATTAAAAAAGTCCTCAAAAGGAGTTCCTTCGAAGGGATTCATACGATACCGCTTCATCTTTTGTGAAGCCAATGCATCACTTTCTTGCGCCTGAATGTACACTACTGAGGCCGTCGCTTTTTGCGCTGCTGCAGTAAAGTCAAAGGATGCTTTGAGTGGGACATTGCTCACTGTTCGAGCAATGGGATTCGTGACGGTGTGCTCGGGCACGTCTGATGTTCTTTCCGGTAAAAATCGATGTATTCCCAACAGAACAATAAGTCCTCCCATGACTCCTGCCACTACGAGTTGCATGATTTTCTTCATGATTTTTTGAATTTGTTGGTTAAGGAATAAATGGATTCATCCTGTTATATCGACGAAACTAAAAGCAATCCTATAACGTCAATCTACACCCTAAAGTTACCTGTAAAAAAACCTTTAACAAGGTCTTAACATTTCATTTAGCCCTATGAATAGCCCGATGCATGAGAGGTGCTAAGCCCCTAATCCGTCCGCGCTCAAGATGTGCTACACATAGCTAAGGGACTCGTAAAGGGAATAAGACAGAATTACATCGGCCAGGGCTCATCGATCTTTTGAGTTTAGTATGAAATGGTCGAAAAAGTATTCGTATGAAATGGTCGAAGAGGTCTTTGTATGAAATGGTCGAAAAGGCGCTCGTATGAAATGGTCGAAAAGGCGCTCGTATGAAATGGACGTAGGGGCGCTCGTATGAAATGAACACCTATTTAATACATCGCATTTTGTCACATAGTCTTGACTTATAAAACTTCGCAGAAAACGGAGCGGCTGAATAGAGAATATACCCCGATCAAGGCATCGAATTGCGTTCATTGAGCAATCGCCAGGATTGAACCACCGCACGAAAAATACTCCAACTTATGGTAAATAAGATAAATAAAGAACCACCTAGGAGCAAATCGTTGCGCGTATCTTTTATAAGATGCAATAAATCCGGCCATTTCATACCGATAAAAAGTTCTGCTACGGATAGTAATACTATAGAGGTGAGTATAAATCCATAACCAACAAAGAGCCATTTGACATGTTTACGCTGTCGTTGATATACAGAGCGAAACAAATACCACTTGAGTTTCAGTTCAGTCGGATAAATCCGGCTAAGCTGCTTAAAGATGTTGGCCGCCTGCTCGTATTGTTCTGTATTGTACAGGGCCGCGCCTTTTAAAGTCAACAACCATCGATAGACATCCTTACCTTCAAAATGAAATATATTGTTGTCAATGACATAATGCAAATCAAATCGGACTTCCTTCAAAAAAGCAGAATACTTCCCCAGAAAGAATAAAGCCTCCATGTAGTCGATCCTAATCTTAAGATAGTACGGCTCCTCCAGCTGAAGCAGTTTGTCCTTGTACTGTCCATAAAAATGTGTTTTCTCCCTGTAGTTATAGGGGGGAATCTCCATAAAGGATTCATACAAATCTTCCTGATATATGATGAATTCTCTCACCGATAGTAGAATATGGGTTTATAAAGTACTAAAACAAGGGCAAAGCCATTGCAAAGTTAAAACTTTTAGATGACTTTATATACCAAATGACATGAAATCCGATTTCGTTGCAATCAAATCCTGATTTAACATTTCGTTGACACAAGAAATCCGTAAAACGGGTATATGAGTTGGGATGAAACGAACAGGACTATTATTGACCATAAATTTTCATGAGAGCATGCGGATGCATAGCTACGGAAAATTTATTATGCATTTATTCTCTATTTATTACAAATTTTTCAGCAGCTATGAAATGGTCGACTGTTATCTACCCAAATGAATCAGCAGAACGGAAATATCTGAAGGGGAAACCCCACTGATTCTTCCCGCCTGGCCAATGGATTGGGGTTGGATATTTGCCAGTTTTTCCACGGCTTCAGAAGAGAGCCCGTGTATAGTAGAAAAATCAATATGCTCAGGAATTTTCACTCTTTCTAATCGGGTCATTTTCTGAACCATATCCTTCTCTCTATCTATATATCCCTGGTATTTGATCGAGATTTCGGCAGATCGAATCGTATCCTCTTCATAGGCAGTTAAAAAACGATGCAGGGCAGATATCCGGTTACGAAGTACACCAAAATCAATCTTCGGACGCAGCAGAATACCCTGTAATTTTACTTTGTGCGGAATGGGGCTGGTGCCAATTTCTTCCAGCAATGAGTTGACCTCTTCCGGAGACACACTGAGTTGAGCAACAAATTTCTTTATTTCATGGATGCCTTGCTCCTTATCTCGAACGCGTTGATAACGGGCATCCATCCCCTGCATTCCCAGCCCTACAGCCAATGGTGTCAATCTCAAATCTGCATTATCCTGTCGAAGCAGGATTCTAAACTCAGCTCGGGATGTAAACATTCGATAAGGTTCTTTGGTCCCTTTGTTAATCAGATCATCGATTAGAACTCCAATATAAGCTTCAGCCCGAGAAAGCACAAAAGGAGCTTCTTCTCTCACTTTTCGAACTGCATTAATACCGGCTATCAGACCTTGGCCCGCCGCCTCTTCATAACCCGTAGTGCCGTTGATCTGCCCTGCAAAAAACAGGTTTTTCACCAATTTAGTCTCTAGGGTATGCAAGAGCTGTGTAGGAGGAAAATAATCGTATTCGATGGCGTATCCCGGTCGAAACATCTTGGCTCTTTCGAAGCCCGGAATTTGTCGTAGGGCCCTAAACTGAATCTCTTCCGGTAGCGAAGAAGAAAAACCATTGACGTATATCTCAACCGTATTCCGACCCTCCGGTTCAACGAATAATTGATGACGATCTCTTCCTGCAAAGCGCTCTATCTTATCTTCAATCGAAGGACAATACCTTGGTCCACTACCCTGAATTCTCCCTGTAAACATGGGAGATTGTGAAAAACCCTCTTTAAGAATGTCATGTACACCCGGATGGGTATATACAATGTGACAGGGAACCTGATCTTTCAATTCAGGGGTATCTGTAAATGAAAACTTTCCGGCAGGCTGGTCGCCTTCCTGCAACTCCATAACGGAATAGTCCAATGTTCGACCATCTACTCTTGGCGGGGTCCCTGTCTTCATCCTACCGGATTCGAATCCAAGCGATTGGAGTTGTTCAGTGATTCCGGTGGCCGGGCGTTCTCCTGCTCTCCCCCCACCGTACTGCTTTTCTCCGATATGGATAATGCCATTGAGAAATGTTCCGTTCGTAAGAACTACAGCCCTGGACGATATCGAATGTCCCATCGCTGTTCTGACACCGGTGACTCTTCCTTGCTCTACAATTAAGCCGGTCACCATGTCTTGCCAAAAAGAAATATTAGAACGGGCTTCCATGAGTTCTCGCCATTTACCTGCAAAGGCCATACGATCACTCTGAGCTCTTGGACTCCACATCGCAGGCCCTTTGGAGCGATTAAGCATTCTGAACTGGATCATCGTATGATCTGTAACGATACCGGACAACCCATTGAGGGCATCTATCTCACGGACGATTTGACCTTTGGCAACTCCTCCCATGGCGGGATTGCATGACATCTGGCCGATGGTCTGCATATTCATCGTCACAAGCAATACACTGGCATTCAGATTAGAAGCAGCAATTGCCGCTTCATTGCCGGCATGCCCTCCTCCTACAACAATAACATCATATGTATCAAACATTCAAGTCCTTTCTGTATAAAATTTATTTTTTGCAAGTATAGCCATAACAGTACAGGAAGACTTTGGTTCGAGATGTGATTTCTATCCGACATAAAAAGTCCATTTCCCCCTTTACTCGGCGGCAACAGGTAGATATCAGTTTAGCCTGTAGAGCACCATTTCATACCTCCCCCCTCTACTCAAAAATCTAAAGCTCATCTCACTTAAAACTTCTATTGCTCCCCATTGCAAACCCTTAGCGCTTCTACCTCGCCATTTTCTCAATTAATTAGTTAGCAAACTAAACAATTTATAACAATAAGATTATCCGCTTGTTAAAAAAGTAGTAATTTAGCAGATGAAATAGTCTTTTATTTGAGAAATACAAGGGGGGGCTTCTTGCAAGGACGATGCCACTGAGGGGTAAACAGGGCTCTAAGAGTAAGACTTCCGGATAAATGGATATTGATAACAATAAAACCAAGCAAATGAAGAAGGGATTTCCAAAATTGATTTGCGACGCCAATGAAGCCGTCGCCCAATTGGCACACAAGACCAATGAAGTATGTGCTATATATCCGATTACACCTGCTTCCCCGATGGGAGAACATGTAGATGTCTACAGTTCGAAGGGACAGAAGAACCTTTGGGGCAGCATCCCGAGAATTATTGAGATGCAAAGTGAAGCCGGGGCCGCCGGAGCGGTGCACGGCTCCTTGCAAGGTGGAGCTCTAACTACTACTTTTACAGCATCTCAAGGTCTGCTGCTTATGATTCCGAATATGTATAAAATGGCGGGAGAGCTTTTGCCTACGGTTATACACGTAGCTGCCAGAACGATTGCCACGCATGCCTTGTCCATATTCGGGGATCACTCTGATGTAATGGCCACTCGCCAAACTGGTTTTGCTATGCTGTTTGGAGGATCAGTACAGGAGGCCTATGACTTTGCCCTCATCAGTCAGGTTGCCGCCCTCAAATCCAGAGTCCCCTTTCTCAATATTTTTGATGGATTCAGAACCTCCCATGAAATAGCTAAAATCGATCCGATCACAGATGATATTTTGCACGCGATGCTCCCCGAAAAAGAAATTGAAGCATTCAAGGCTCGATCACTGAATCCGGATCATCCTGTCATCAGGGGCACCTCTCAAAATCCGGATGTGTTTTTTCAGGCGCGCGAAGCAGCCAACCCCTACTACAATCGTGTACCCGACACCGTACAAGAAGTGATGGACGAATTCTATCAACATACAGGGAGAAGATATAGCCTGCATTATTATATCGGTCATCCGAAAGCGGAACGAATCATCGTCATCATGGGTTCCGGAGAAGGCCCTGTCCGAGAGGTTGTCGAAACCCAAGTGGAAAATGGGGAGCGCATCGGTGCTTTGTTTGTTAGGCTTTACCGACCTTTCTCTATCCGGTATTTCCTAAAGGAAATACCCAAGTCTGTAAAGAAAATCGCTGTCCTCGATCGCACTAAGGAATCAGGAGCCATTGGTGAACCCTTGTATCTGGATGTAGTAACTGCCTTTGTAGAAGGAGGTCGTCCCATCCCGGTCATCATAGGTGGACGCTACGGCCTCTCTTCGAAGGAATTCAATCCGACCATGGTCCAATCCATTTACGAAGAACTTCTCAAAGATGCGCCTAAACAACATTTTACGATCGGGATACAGGATGACATTACTCATATGAGCTTACCTATTGCTTCGCCATTTCATACCAAAAAAACCACTTACAACTGTATATTTTATGGACTGGGCTCCGATGGGACGGTAAGTGCCAACAAAAATTCGATAAAGATCATCGGCGAGACGACAGACAATTATGTCCAGGGATACTTCGTATATGACTCCAAGAAAGCAGGATCGATGACCACGTCCCATTTGAGATTCGGCCCGAACCCCATTTATTCGACCTATCTCATCAATGAAGCGGATTTTATCGCTTGCCACCAATTTAACTTTATAGAAAAATTCGATGTTGCGCAGAAATTAAAGCCGGGAGGGACATTCTTGCTCAACGCTCCTTTTGATAAGGATGAAATCTGGGACAAACTACCTAGAATTCTACAACAAAATATCGTTGAAAAGGAAGTGGACTTTTACATAATTGATGCCACAAAAGCAGCCCAAGAAGCTAAATTGGGCAGGCGCACCAATACGATTTTGCAAACTGCATTTTTCGCTATTTCGGGCATCCTGCCACGTGATGAAGCCATTGAGAGAATAAAGAAAGCCATCGTCAAATCCTACTCCCACAAGGGCGATGCGATCGTCCAAATGAACTTCAACGCCGTAGACAAAGCGCTAGACAGCCTGTATAAAGTAGATTATCCCAAATCCATTACGAGTACGCAGGCACTCAAACCGGTCATGACTGCCAATGCCACCCCTTACGCAACTGATGTTCTCGGCGTGATCTTAGCAGGCAAGGGGGATCGTCTACCCGTAAGCGCCTTTAAACCGGACGGCACCTTTCCTGTGGGAACGAGTCAATATGAAAAAAGAGGGATTGCAGATTTTATACCGGTATGGGATGAGTCTCTGTGTATTCAGTGCAACAAATGTGTAAATATCTGCCCCCATGCAGCGATCCGTTCCAAGGTGGTGATCAATGAGGTATTGGAGGCCGCTCCGGTAGAGATCAAACGCCTGCCCGCCAAAGGAAAACCCTTTCTTTCCCCTTCTGAGTCTTACATCTTGCAAGTTTCGCCGGAAGATTGTACGGGGTGTAATCTCTGCGTCGCGATTTGCCCGGCGGAGAGCAAAGAGGTCTCGGATTATAAATCTATCAACATGGTTCCCAAGGCAGAAGTTGATAGTATCGAAGGAAAACGCTGGGATTATTTCATAAATCTTCCCAACTATGATCGCACTCGCCTAACCACGACTAACGTCAAAGGCTCCCAATTTCTAGAGCCTTTGTTCGAATTTTCTGGAGCATGTCCGGGATGTGGAGAAACCCCCTACATCAAATTGATTACCCAGTTATATGGCGATCGTATGCTCATCGCAAATGCTACGGGATGTTCTTCTATCTATGGAGGCAACCTGCCCACTACCCCATATAAAGCCAATGCGGAAGGAAGAGGTCCGGCATGGGCCAATTCACTATTCGAGGACAATGCGGAGTATGGACTCGGTATGAAATTGGCGACCAACAAGAAATCAGAAACGGCTCATCAGCTCCTTGAAGCTATTAAGGAGTACATTGAACCGGATTTGTATCACGCCTTAACCCTTGAAGATGCATCCACCGAAGCGCTCCAGCGGCAGAAAATAGAGGCTATCCAACAATTGGACGAGGTCCTCAAAACATTAGATGACCCCAATGCAAAAAAACTGCGGAGGATGACGGACTATTTGCGTCAAAAGCAAGTTTGGATTTTGGGAGGGGACGGATGGGCCTATGATATAGGTTATGGTGGATTGGATCATGCCCTTTCTTCCGGAGAGGATATCAATATACTCGTGATGGATACGGAAGTGTATTCCAATACGGGGGGCCAAACTTCCAAAGCTACCCCTTTAGGTGCGAGTGCCAAATTCTCCATCTCGGGAAAGCAAGCTCCTAAGAAGGACCTAGCCTTACAAGCGCTTGCCTATGGCAACGTATATGTGGCCCAAATCGCCATCGGAGCCAAGGATAATCAAACCCTCAAAGCTATCCAAGAAGCAGCGGCTTACCAAGGTCCCTCCCTCATCATCGCCTACTCACACTGTATCGAACATGGCTATGACATGGGAGATGGTGTCACGCAACAAAATCTGGCCGTCAAATCCGGATATTGGCCTTTGTTCCGGTTCAATCCGGAAGCACCTAAAGGCAAAAAATTTAAACTTGACTCCAAGGCTCCCTCTATTCCGGTGGAAGAGTTTATGTACAATGAAGCCCGGTTTGTCCGTGTCGCGAAACAGGACAAAGACAAAGCAAAAGAGCTTCTAGCTCATGCACAATCTATTATAGAGTCAAAATGGGAACGGTTAGAACTCTTTCAAAAGGTGTAAAAGCATAGTCTATTGAAGAGAAGGCGGCCCCTTGCCCCCCCAGTATGTGCCTGAGCACTGAATTTCTAGGGAATATTCCGTACATAAGGGACATGTGAAGCGCACGGACATTTGGCGCTGTGCCCCGTGCGCCCCATCGCTATCGTGAGGCGGGGCCGTTTAGTCGATTGTGTTTTCGTATTTTATCATTTATTTTTGTTCTTTTGTTATATATCGTCACTTAATTTTTTTTAAAGATTTCAAACTATCTTTTTCATTCAAAATGTTTAATTGATATTTAGCTATTTCATTTAATTGCTTAGATTCTAATATTTATTTTTGCTGTCCTAAAACTTGGGGGCACATCATGAATAACTAGTGCTATTGTATGCTAACTTCTGATTCAGTATTCCCAACCCTAAATTCATCAATGAAAATAGAGTTATTGTATGGTAATAGAGGTTCTTTTCCTCTATAAAATCCTGCTTTCCAATAATGTGGTTGAGTGTTATGCATGTTTTTGCCGTAATACTTACCACCAGTTATAAGAGAATCATTTGCCCAAGCTTCAATAAATCCGATATTATTATCTTGAGACCATTTGATGTGCATTTTAAAATCAATCCATTCTCCTTTTGTGACAGGAAAATAACCAGCGGGACCAACATTATCATTCATTATTCCATAGTTGAGTTTTACTCCAAATGGACTGCTTGCAGACTCTCTACCCAAATATAATGCTACTGGTGGATTTGTTCCTGCTCCTGAACTCATCCCAACACTCGGATCTCCTACTGCGTGGAATTGCCCAATAATATTAAAAGGAATGGGATATAAATTAGGGTCTAATTCTATAAAATACGTTGGTATTAAAAAACTCCATTGATACCATACCTCAGTGCCTTCGAAATTATTATGTTTATAATTAACTTCTATTCGGTTTTTCACAGGGTAAGAAGATGAAGATTGAGTTTGAAAAACTGGTGAAACAGTAATTTTTAAAGCACTTACTCCATTTCTCACAGTATCTGATACTAATTTAACATACCCTGAATCGAGAATTTGCGGATATATGTTTGGAGAAGGTTCTAACCCCATTTCTATTGGAGGAAATATACCATCATCAAAATCAGCAGTAAATGGAGTAATTTGATTATTTCCTCCTGGCGGATTATTAATCTGGTTTTCTTTTTTACTGCATGAAATACTCATAAGTACAAATGAGCCTATGATTATTATTGTCAATATTTTTACTTTTTGCATAACTAATTCCTTTTATTATGGTTAATAATTAAATGTTCAAAAACAAAGGTATGCTCATATACCTTACTGTCAATACTAACATTTCAAATATGTGATGAAAATGAAGGATTAGTGATGAAAGTGAAGCTAAATTTTACATTGCATAAGATTTATTTTCTGCACAGATATAGGAATTCTTGTTTTTGGACAATGTGAAAACACTGCTTTGTACCCTCTTTTATTGCCTATTATGGATTTTACTTTTTCACAATTAACAATGTATGACCTATGACAACGAAATATATTCTCATTGGTAATTAGATTCTCTAATTTCCCTATCGGATAACGTATAAGTTTTTTTTAATGTTGTTATTGTACAACCAGTGAATATTTGTGTAGTTTTCAGTTGCTTTTGCAAAAAGAAAGTTTTCTGTATTAAGTTCGTTTAAAAATGGTAAATCACCTACAGTTTTGAATACATCAACTGACTCAATCATTTTTTTTTCACGAATAGGTATTGAAAAGGTGGGGATGAATTCTCTAATTGCAAATGGTATGGACAGAGTAAGAAGACTTCCATATAGCCAATAACCAAATTTGAAAACACTCATTGATGAAAATCCCATCTGCCAATGGATTAATTTGGAAAAGAAACCTGTAACAATGATAATAGCAAGTATTTTTATGAATGGGTTTATTCGTTTTAGTTTTCTGAAAAACAAAAAAGAGATAGTAAAAATTGGGCAAATTAAAGTAAGTAAAATTAAAATATTATTAAATGAACCTTCTCCTAATTTAAATGGTTGAAACGCTATTAGAAACAATCAAACAAATAAATTGCTTATTAATAAAAAGAACTTATCATTATGCTTTAACCTATCAGTTAAATCTCTAAAATCAATTAAGTCTTTATATAAAACAGAATTTATCATAGTTTTTTCGTATTGGCTACAACGGCAGTTCGTAAAATTAGCACAAAATATTAAAAATTAGGAATAAAATCTATAAAATAGGTCAAATTTGACAATTAGATGCCGATATAGGCATTTTTATTTGGAAAATTGAAATCGAAAGTAGAT
>JALSTN010000013.1 GCA_026983735.1 Saprospiraceae bacterium
ACCAACGAGGCTTAAATCTATCTGATCTTGGGAAGGTATTGTTAGAAACACGTATATTGATGGCCTTTTTTTGAAATGCAAAAAGTCCATCTTTGCTATTTACCTCCATTAAATCCATATTGTCTTTTTCAAATTGGTATCGGTGAGATTGGTTCCAGCCGGTGGGACCATTGGGTAAGTAGATGAAGGAATGGTTTTTCCAGGAAAAGCCATTTCGCCCGCTACTATCGATAGCCACTCTCCAATAATACACCACATTGGGCTCTAAAGTATTGGGGATGTTCCAATGTACATCCGGTTGAGAAGTTGTTACATCGTATTTGACCAGAGAGGGACTATTAAATTTTTCTGTCGTATCGAGTTCAAAGAAGTATTTCCTATTGGGAACATTGTACTTAGAGTTAGAGGCAGTCAATGTTATATTGGGCTGATTTACTATAGCAAAATCCTCCGGATAAATTGGAAAAATATCATCACTGGTGATAAACACAGGGTACCCAAGAGATCCATCTACTACAAGTGAATTGTTGGATTCAGCTGCCGGTTGTGGATTTTCTTCTATAATATTGTCCGGATCAATATCCACAAGGATTTTATTTAATCCAATGATACTATTGTCATTCAAAAGAGGAAGAGTAACTTCTATAGTGTCACGATTGTAGGGAGCTTTGACTAGAAGGGTTTTAAGTTCTTGGATGGATCCATCCGGCAGTTGATGCCGAAATTGGAGATTAAAAGAAGTATCGATTGCCGCACCGAGATTGACAATAGCGAGTTGCATTCTAAAGCTATCCAATCCTTTGTAAAGACTTTCCGGCGTTAATCGTATACTTGAGGCATCAATGACGTAGTCCGGATCTTTCTCAAAGGGGATGCGTATACCGGGATCCCCATTGTATGTCGTGCTCCATACTTGCTCATTTCTCCTGAGTAATTGCCGCGTATTGCGAAGGTTAGGGTCCGCGTTATTGATAAGTAAAACCTCCTTTCC
The DNA here is from genome assembly GCA_026983735.1 of Saprospiraceae bacterium. Classification (GTDB taxonomy): domain Bacteria; phylum Bacteroidota; class Bacteroidia; order Chitinophagales; family Saprospiraceae; genus JALSTN01. Next base: position 992 of record JALSTN010000013.1, read on the forward strand.
GGTTTCCAATAGGACTTTACCAAATGGTTTGCCATAAGATTTACCACCAAGATTGCGGTACAATACCGCAGAATACCTTTTCAAGGGTGCAAGATACTCATTAGTAGTATTTCCCAAAAAGACGATGGCACCTTTATCTGCAATTAAAGTATGATGTTCGCCAAAACTCCTTTCCCCCGGACGAAAATAATCCCCAACCAAACAACCTAGTGACATAAAGGTATAATATCTATTTTTGTTATTATAGGTATTCGGTGGATCGATGTTAAAGTCTATAAGTGAAAAGTTGGAATGTCCTAGGTAAGTGATGAAGGCCGCTCCTTTGTTGATGCGATTTCGCATTCTGGTAGATGCCGGTACCTGATGTCCTAGATTTTGTTTATAGAAGGTGGTAGTATGTGCCCCGACGCTGGGTTTAGAAATAATATTTTCCAAAAATTCCAAGTGCGTTCTGATAGGAATAATTTCACTTTGGAGTTTGCTAATATCTCCTCCGGATAAATGAATAAACTCTTTCGTCCAAGACTTATCATCAATCGTTTGACTTGCTGTTCTATTTGTTGCTTCATATTCCTTGACTTTTTGAAGATAAATAGAAATTTCCGATGTATTTATTGCGGGAATCCTTCCGATAGCTGCTATGGGAAGATCCGCAGTATCGGATGCAAGTAAGACATCTGATCCTGGTTGACCAAATGTTGGAATAAACAGCCACTTTGACTCTGGCGCTTCCTTTAGGTAATTGGCAAATGGGTATCCTGTACCCCGACCGATTAAAAGAACATAAGGGGTCTCCTGAAGATTGGCGGATATAAATTGGATAAATTGTCGGATTCCTATGCTGTGATTGAGCACGCCCCATGCAAATGCGTCTTCTATCTCATCTATATGAAGGGTCTCGACTTTATAGCTTCCCCCTTCATTACTGCTTCTGTAGGATGCGTAGGCGCGTACGGGATTTACCCCGTTTTCTTCCGTATCCAATACTTTATTGGTGATAATAAAATAATTGGCAGGTTGAGATAGTGGATTGGTAAATTTGCGGCGAATCAAATGGTTTGTCTGAACAACGGAGGTGGGGTTGTAAATTAGGATCTCTCTATCTTGAGCAGAAGACGGCAATTTGACCTTGTACTTTCCATCAGCAGCATCCTTTTTTACTTCGATACGAATAGTATTTGTTCTATCGATTAATACCATTTGGTCTCCCCCATCAAAACTTTCTATCTCCAAGTAAGTAGGTAAATTGCTTTTCTTGAGATGAAGAATTTTGAATTGCGCTTGTCCAAAATCAAAATCTCTTGGATAAGACAATTGGATGAAGGGAATACATAGATAATCACTGGAGTTTTGTGTTCCTTTAAGGGTGATAGTTGTAGTTCCGTTCAAGTAAATATTGTCGATGTCAAAATCCACTTCACGTACTTGATTTTCTATGAAATTGTCGACTTTAAACACCGTTTCATTAACGGATATTTCAGCCCTTGAATTAGTCGATCCTCCTGTTCTTACATTAGAAAATCTCATTTTACACTTCCCATTAACATTTCCTAGAATTAATCCGGGCAATTGAAAAGAAACGTCTTGTTGAAGATACTGGCCATAGTTAGATTTGGCATATCCTTCCCCATTATCAAAGAGGGAAAGTTCTTCTGGTTTATGCGTTATTTTATACCAGCGATCGTGAAATACTCTTGTTATCTCTTCCATAAAATAATCTTCTGCCGGAGGATGATTGGATAAATCATTGTCAATGGATCGAATGCGCTTGGGAGCAGTGAGTTTGTGATCAAAAGTTAGAAAATATACAGATGTATCCGTGAACATACTGTAGAAGGGATTCAATTGTTGTTTGTCGGGATTATGGTACAAAAAACGATCTAGTTCCCCTCGGTTTTTTTCTCCAACGAACTCAATAAAATCTTCGTCTCCAAGGTCATCGTCCGTACTAACAAATACCGGAACTTGCGCTCCATTGTGAAAGAGCTGAACATTACTTCCCTTGAGAAGATTGATTGGAACTCCGGAAGACTTTAAGGTTTTACCATTTATTCTATAAATACTGTCAGCACCTACTTTTACTTTGTAATAGGTGGCGGTGTAGTCGATCCATTCATTGCCATATAGAGCCTTTCCATCCTTCTGGATCATTTGGGCCGAGGCAATAACGGATATGGTTAAAAAGAGAAAAAAGATAAAGCTGGTTCTTAACATAGCATTAAATATTATAATCTATTATCGGTTGATTGAGAAAAACTTAACGCCAAAGATAGTAGATTATTGTATAATAGATTGTAATAATGTCTCAATTATTAATACATTGTGCATTTTTAAACTCCATCTACGTGACTTTCAATATAACAACAATTTTCTTTTATTTGTTTTTCTTTTCGTTGTTATTCAATACGTTATATTATATTTTTCTGATGATACAGGGAATGAAAGTTCCGGTAATTGCCACTCTAAGTGAGAGGTGTCCTATCAGTATTCTCGTATGTACTAGAAATGGGAAAAACCGGTTGCCCGGTCTCATCGAGCGTTTGGTGGATCAAGACTATTACTGCTATGAGATTCTCCTTATAGACGACAACTCTACAGATGGGACCTGGGAGTATCTTCAAGACTTGGAGAATACCTACTCGGTGATACGTACTTTTCATATCGAATCTACTCGACCGGGCAAAAAGGAAGCACTTTATTATGGCTTATCCAAGGCAAAATACGCTTGGATAGCGGTGACAGACGATGATTGCCTTCCCTCTAAAGAATGGTTGGCCGTGATGTCCGAGCACAGGTCACCATCCGACCATTTCATACTGGGATATAGTCCTTACAAACGAGAAAAGGGAGTACTCAATAAGTTGATTAGGTACGAGACGGTACTGACAGCCATACAGTATTTTGGATGGGCACTGGCGGGTAAACCTTATATGGGTGTAGGGCGCAATATGATGTTCAAGAAAGAGGGGACCCCGGCTTATGAACAACTTCATCCGGAGTTGGCATCGGGAGATGATGATCTTATGATAGCTGGATCAGGTACGGGAGACAATACGGGCGTCTGCATGCATAAGGATGCTTTTGTATATTCTGTTCCCAAGCAGAGTTGGAAGACTTGGTGGGCTCAAAAAAAGAGGCACGTTACTACAGCCAGACACTATGGAGTCTTTCACAAAGTCTTGCTGAGTATTTATGGAGGCAGTCAGATTCTAATCCTTTTAAGTATACCATTATTATTTACAACTTATTGGGGGTGGGTTTTATCTTTCTTACTATTGAGATATTTATTGCTTTTCCCATTATTTTCCCAGTTATTTAATCGATTTGAAGCAAGAGATTTGTTGTTTGAGCTGCCGTTATTGGACATGGGCATGAGTATTGTTTATTTGCTTTTGATTCCGGATGGTTTATTTGGAAAAGGGATGGATTGGTAACATTTGAATTATCTTTGCGCCATATGAAGTTTACGATCAATTCCAAGGATACCCAATCTCGTGCTCGTTCCGGGATTATAAACACTCCTCACGGAGACATACACACACCTATTTTTATGCCTGTGGGGACATTGGGTACGGTGAAGGGGGTTCAGATGCATGAATTAGAGAAGGACATAGGAGCTGAAATCATCTTGGGAAATACCTATCATCTCTATCTAAGACCTAAGACAGAAGTGCTTAGAAGTGCAGGGGGATTGCACCGATTCATAGGTTGGGATAAGCCTATCTTAACAGATAGTGGGGGATATCAGGTATATTCACTAAGTAGTACCCGTAAAATTAATGAGCAAGGGGTGCAGTTTAAATCCCCGATTGACGGTTCGATGCACACCTTTACGCCGGAATCAGCTACTGATATCCAGAGACAGATAGGGGCGGATATAATCATGGCTTTTGATGAATGTATTCCACATCCCTGTGCTTATGACTATGCAAAATCTTCTACCATACGGACACATCGTTGGTTGGATCGGTGTATAGAGTATATGCAATATAGTCACCCCCTTTATGGATACGAACAGGTTTTAGCTCCGATTGTACAAGGCGGGACCTATTCGGATTTGAGGAAGATGTCTGCGGAGTATATAGCAGCAGCAGACCAACCCATCAATGCAATCGGGGGATTGTCAGTAGGGGAGCCTGCTGAAGAGATGTATGAAATGACAGCTCTTTGTACAGCTATCTTGCCAGATGAAAAACCTCGTTATCTAATGGGAGTAGGTACGCCGGTAAATATTTTAGAAAGTATAGCATTGGGGATTGACATGTTTGATTGTGTTTTGCCCACTCGAAATGCAAGGCATGGATTGCTTTACACTTGGGACGGAATCCTCAATATAAAGAACAAAAAATGGGAACATGACCACACTCCTATTGATCCGAAAAGTCGTGTTATAACAAGTAGAAAACACTCTCGAGCATACTTGAGGCATCTTATACGCGTTAATGAATTGACAGGTGCTCAGATTGCCTCTCAGCACAATCTGGGCTTTTTCCTAGAATTGGTTTCCGAAGCTAGAACGCATATCGCTAAAGGCGATTTTACTTC
>JALSTN010000014.1 GCA_026983735.1 Saprospiraceae bacterium
AGCCTATTTATCCTTGCAATTCTCTTAGAAATAGCCTTTACACCTCTTGTGCAGGCGCAAAAACAACTTGACATTTACAGTGATGCCGAAAAGTTGGCGACGGGCAGCTGGGCCGCTGAAGGAAGACTCATCGAACGCGATAATGGGACCGGGCCAGACGGCAAATGGGTTTACCAATTTGATTACTCCTTTACAAATTGGTGGGCAGGATTCGGGTTAAATCTAAATAACTGGGGACAAAGTCCGGCATTGGACTTCTCACCCTACGACAGCTTGCATATAGGCTTTTGGATTACATCTATTAACAGTAGTATATCCTTAGCCTTTCAAGACCGTATTTTCTACCGGGATAACGATCCCAACCACAGAGGCAAAACAGTCGATATTCCCGTGTCTGACCATTCCGGATACATCGAAAAGACAATTCCTTTAAGCGCCTTTAAAGACGCCCAATTTGATTGGGAGCAGATCGTAGAATTAGATGTCAATATCCTTCCCAATACAGCTTCTGATATGGGGCAACTATACCTCGATTACATTCGACTATCCGGTCCGGTTCAAGGGCTTGGCCCATCGATACATTGGCTCCTTCCAAAGAGGGATACAACCCTCCATGATTTAAGCGGCATCTCCTTGGAGTGGGGCACTGGACACCCCAAAGGGGACAGCTTAAACATCGAAGTTTATGTTAATGACCAGCACTATTACACCTTAGACCGTCCCCCCTATCAACTTAATTTTCTTCCATGGGATAATGGGATTTATAATATAAAAGCAAGTGCTACAGACCTTTCGGGAAATAAAGTTTTTACTTCCTCACGAATCATTACAGTCAAGGGCGCTCCCCCCTTGAATACTGCCAGCATCAACCGCGCCGCCACCTTACACAAGGGAGTCAATTTAGCCGGATGGATGGAGGCTTTTTGGCATATCCTGTATAATACGCCCGGGGAATACATGGAGACCGGTGCCTACAGTTTTGAAGAATTAAAATTTTTCAAAACAATGGGCATAGAAACTATTCGTTTTCCTGTGCTCCTGGAGTGGTACCATCCTTCACATCCTCATTACTCCGATATCGACATCCCAAAGGCCTTAGAACACATGGACAGTATCGTCTCCTGGACGAGCCAACTTGGACTACACCTTATTCTAGTTAATCATCACGGAATTGAATTGACGGATGAGAACTGGCGATCAATGATTGACTTTAGTTTCTCTGCTTGGAAGCCGTTTCTTCTTCGGTATGAAATGGTCGACTCCGATGACCTCTTTTTTGAACTCAAGAATGAACCCCATTTTATCTCTTCGAAGCATTTGAGGATATTCACACAAATGCTATTGGAAAAGGCGCGAAAAATAGACCCCGACCGAACCTGGATTGTGGGAGGAACTGGGTACAACGGAGCTGAAGACCTATATCGATGGTTGCCTTACAATGACCGGAATATCATCTACACCTATCACAACTACCAACCCTTCTGTTTCGTCAATCAGCTATACGATCCGGACTTGAGTGATAATGAGCCTCCCATTTGCAATGAGGTCGTACAATTTCCGATGGACAAGAATAATCCTATTGAAATCAACGCCTTAAATCAGACACACGGCACTGTCAAAGATTGGAGTCAACACTATGCTGCACCTGTCTTTTGTGGAGAATTTGGGGTCAATGTATATGCAGATGCCCGAAGCAGATGTAATTACTTCACGACAATGGGAGAGATCCTCAATAATCTGGAAATTCCCTGGACCTACTGGGACCCAAGAAGCGCTGACATTATGGGAGAGACCTCCGGCTATGGCTGGTTCCATGAAGGAAAAATTGATTGCCAACACTTAGCGGACTCCTGCATCTATTTGGGATTAGGTCTAAAGTGGGATTGCAATACCACAAACACAAGGCAAAGAATGCCCCCTTCAAGAGAATGGAAAATCATCCCCAATCCCGCCAGAGACCAAGTCTATATTAAAGGTCTTTTACCCCAAGATGGCTCCATCCCCTACTCCATTCTAGATATCACAGGTCGAGAAGTGGAGTCTGGATCTTCTAATACGGGCATCCTCTCAATAGCAGGGCTAAAACCCGGATTTTACCTAGTCTATTTACCTACCCAGTCCCACCAGTTGAAGGGATTTGTCGTAGAAAGATAGTATATTGTATCTGAAACATGAGGCGGGATTTCTCCTATTGCATGAGGATTTGAATTAGCAATCGTCTATCGACCTAGCCCCTTTCAAGTGGGGGTATGCACTCATGGCCTGAAAGGCGCTCTAGCAATATGAGTAAAATATTCAAACAAATAATCCATAACATAATATTTCATACTTATTATATTATACATATTTTAATATTAATTGATATTTGTTTTACTTGATTTTATATTGCGACCTATAGACCATTGCCAATAGAAGTAAGGGAACACCGGAAGGAGAGATGAAATGGAGGCATCAATATCAGGCAAATAAATATAGTACCCTATAAATTCGGCTCTAAAGGTACGCAAAAAGCGGTATCTGCTCTTGTAAAAAGGGGCAACTCTAAATCCATAAGAGACTTGTTGTTTTCTTGGGATATTGTCTAAATAAACGAACGTGGTCCCCTGCGAAGCAGTAGCATGTAAACTCATCCAGGGCTTCCATCTATAATCGATGCTCACATTGACATCAGGAGAAACAGATCTTGCATAAAATTTTTCTTTCCGGCTAAGCGTATCCCTACTTCCAAAATATAAATTTTCAGTATAGCTCAACCCCATCGATAGATGTAAATATAAATTTTTTCGAAGTACCCAACTAAAATTTAGATGATTGTACCAACTATTCCCTTGTCTACTGACAATGGCATAAGGTTGGTCTGATTGAGTTACTTTATTCCATAGATGCTGATACATCGTTTCGAAGGCTACAGCAGGAATAAGTTCATTTGGATCCATCAACTTAAATCTCAGGTTAATACTTGGAACCGGCAAATGAGGAGGTTGAAAAAATCCTCCGATGAGCGGTAAAAGATCGATTTCAGCAGTGATATTATCCGTAATTCCCCACCAAGCCCAGCTTGGTAGTGGGAATGTAAATGGAGATTGATTGTATACAAACTCCCCTCTTTTCAATGTGAAGGCAGTAAATCCATCTGCGGGATGTAAAAACACCTCCGATTGAAGCCCTTGCAAAGAATCCGATTGGCCTACACACAGAGAAGCACTTAATAGACCCCATATCACATAACCTATTCTTAGATGCATCATACTATTTCTATTATTTTCCTCAGATACAAATTTACTGCTTCTAGTTAATCCATTGTTTACAGATTCTTCCGTTCACCTGACATAGGGCATTATTTTTATCTCTCCTTGAACACCAAGATTGCTGCTTGGCTTCAACCACCAATCTATATTCTCATACTGCACATTTTGGGTTAAACTTTTCAAGAATTCAAACGAGAGTAAGCATCTACTTTTTCAATCATTTCCTTTTTTACTTCAAGGTCCAGGAAACTAGCAATAAATGAATTTTTAGCAAGTACAACGACATCTTCTTTTGATATGTTCAATGCCTGAGATAAAGCTAAAAAGTTTTCATTTAAATAACCTCCGAAATAAGCCGGATCATCTGAGTTAACCGTCACCATCAGACCTTTGTCCATCATGGTTTTTAAAGGGTGCTCCTCCAATTCTTCCACGACCTTCAATTTGAGATTAGACAATGGACAAACGGTCAAAGGCATTTTTCGCCGGACCAATTCTTCTACTAATTTATCATCCTGGAGGCAATTATTTCCATGGTCCACTCTAGACACATCCAATAACTCCAGGGCTTCCCATATATAGGCAGCCGGTCCTTCTTCTCCAGCGTGGGCAACGGTTAAAAACCCTGCTTGTTTTGCTCGTTCAAATACTCGTTGAAACTTGGAGGGGGGATGCCCTACTTCCGAAGAATCCAGCCCAACTCCTGCTATCACGTGCTTATATTCAATCGCTTCCTCTAGGGTCTTCACCGCAGCAGACTCATCCAGATGTCGCAAAAAGCACATAATTAGCTTCGAACTGATTCCCCATTTTTTCTTACCTTCTTCTAGCGCTCGATGGATACCCATTACTACAGTAGCAAACGGAATCCCTCGGTCTGTATGTGTCTGGGGATCAAAGAAAATCTCTGTATGTATGACATTCTCCTCATGTATTTTTTCTAAGTATGCCCAAGTCAAATCATAAAAATCCTGTTCTTCAATCAATACACTTGCTCCGGCATAATATATATCAAGAAAATCCTGGAGATTATTAAACTGGTAAGCTCTTTTAACCTCATCAACTGAATTATATTTAATCTCTTTATGGTTCCTTTGAGCTATTGCAAACATCAGCTCCGGTTCAAAAGTGCCTTCGATATGCAGATGCAATTCTGCTTTGGGGATGCCACGGATAAACGCTTCTAATGATTTCATCTGTTCTCGCTTTATTTAATAGTTATAAAACAACTCTTCCCACGACAATATGCAATAAGAGTTGCCATAGCATCTCACCTCAATCTCCTTGCTAACGATAAATAAAAGGCGAAGGTAAAACCTTCTTCCCATCTCTAGATGTATTGGATAAAAAAAATGAGTATGGGGGATGCGCCTCGACACGAATTCTAATGCATACTTTGGAAAATGGAGCACTCAAAGCTTGACAAAGCATATCACTTTTACCTCTATTTAGTTTACAACTAAATAAAGCGAGAACTATTATCATCAACCTCTTTCTTCTAAAGGCTCTTTTATCTATAGACATTAGACCACACGAAAATTTCGTCACCCTCCTTCTAATTAACAAACGCACTTCGTTAATTAATCAGGGTGACAACTCGAATGATCGATTTGATATTCCAAAGTATCTTGATATCCCGAGGCATAAGTATCGACAAGAATGGGTTTTCCCGGAAGATCGGGTTGACCTGCATCGACCCATGCTGTCATCCAGATAGATCCTACGTCTTTAATCGTTTGACGCATTCGTCTTTCGACCATTTTATGTATCGCCATTTCATACTGAATCGAAAACTTGGTCGACTCTTTTCGCTCCCATCTGCCATTGCGCTCCACATAGGAGTATTGCAAAGCAGAAGGTAGATCCCCGGCTACTTCTCTTTCTTTAGTAAGGACGGTGTCAACCATTTCATACGAGGTATGTACAACTTTCCAAATCCAACTCGCCACATCCTCCACATAATCCGCTTTACCCGCATACAGATTGAAAGAAGCGCCCAACACCTCGGGGATCCGCGTCTCCCAAAAAGCGTGGATACCGATTTGGTCGGTTTGTTGACCGTTGTAGTTAGAGGTCGTATGGAGAGGGACATGAGCATCCGCCACATAATGCCCCAGATCACTTGAAAGCCGGATGACCTTCGCCCATTCATGTCGCTCAAAGGACCTCACAAGGGAGGAGTAGATGCGTTGGACATGCCAGGGGACAATGCCGTGATGCACCCCCTCCATTTTCATAAAATAATGTCCGGGCGGCCATGCTGAATCCTTCCCGATGAAGGTATCTAGGGGAATCCACTCCGGCAAATGCCAATACATATTCATCGCCAAAGTATCAAGATAGCGAGTCATTTGGGAAGTATCCCTACCCCCCACAACCTGTTGTGTACTCACTTTCTCTGTCGTGTCACCTTCATGCACCCTAATCAAGACATAATGGCTTCTGGCAAAAGTGTTCCAATGCTTAGGAGGAGGGATATCCTTACCCTCCCAATAATCCATATCTATATAATGGCGGATGGCTTCATAAGGCGAGCTATACCGTCTCCGATCCGGATCAACGGCATGGGAAGCGAGGTAATTGATATGACTTTTATAAAACGGCAGCATATCATAAGGAAGGGTATAAACGGCGAGTTGGTTGATCTTTTGGTGTGGAGCAAATCCCCAGTTTGGATGCACTTGAATATGCTGCTTCCGGACTCCGGCTCCTATCAAGAGAAAAATCACTCCCAATGAAAGAAGTTCATTTAGAGGAAACGAAAAAATCTTGATATCGTCTAAATATCTTTTCAATTAGTGGTGTTTGTACAAGTGTGAGATCGTTCTCTTTCGACAAGCAAATATAGTGAAAAATATTGGCTTTCTCGGACAATTCACCTTTTAATCTGATTTGCAGCAATTCTTGATCCCAAGGATAGGTCTGAATCTTTAGGGTAGTATCCTGTGTACGCACTTCTACAATGGCATATGGGACGACGGACGGAATCGTATCCCTCACCGGATTAGCATTGATAAAGCCCTCACACTCCACTGATTTAAAGGCATATAAATAGTCCTGAATGATACTTTGATTCGGTTCACCCGGAGGGTTTGGGGTATTGGGGTAAAGGGGCATAAGCTCATAGCCCTTGCCAGCGCTACGAATATGGTATGAAATGGCCGGACGGAGGGGATAATCCACCTTCACCTCTTTGATGTCGTCTATTGAAACAGGGAATAGGAAAGGATCTCGAAGATCATCTTCCCGCATATCAAATACCGCACGGACATCCCCTTCCTCTAGTTTTCTGTGAATTACAAAGGGTTCATCTGAACCGGCGACCATCGCATAAGTTCCATAACTATCTGCAGGCGTACCACCTAAATACAGTGTTTTCATCAACCGATTATGGCTATCATACGCTTCGATTTTAAGTGCATGGCTCGTTATATTGTGCATTACATTTACATAAGCGGCTCGGCTAGGTTTATACTGTATAACCAAGCTATGCAACGCCGCCACCATACCTTTCATGATGATGTTATTGGCTCGTTTACCATTGACTGTCCAGTGTCCATCCTCTTCTTTATGGAGGACAAAGCGCTCCCCTGTTGGGCGGTTAGCGATAAAGATAGTGCGAATATCCTTAAAGTTTTTTATCGAAAAATCGCGCTCGTAAGATAAATACCCCCCTTGAGCATTATCGTAGTAATAGTATCCACCAAAAACGATGAACAGTAAAATAATCAGGATGAGAATATTTCGTTTTTTCATCAAAATAATTTTTCAATTAATTGGCACTAAGCATATTATAAATTTCAAGCATGGATAGCAACACGTCGACTAAGCATATAATCAATAAATCATCTAAGCTCCATCCTACTGATATCAGACATATTTTCTTTTTCGTATGAAATGGTAGGCTAAGCCCATCACAAGAAACAGTAGAAAAGGCAATAAAACATTAATTAATTGCCACTGCCCTCTTTCAGACTTGCTTCTCACAACATCTAACAACCTCAACTTCAATTCCTTCCCTCTAGCGCGTAAAATATCCGAGTCATCCAGCATATAATCGATCGCATTGAGCACAAATTGACGGTTGCCTTGAAAGACGGTTCTCTCCCAAACATTATACCCCAAATCGTGAATCTTTCCAGTCTTTCGACTTTGGTACGAACGGATAAAGTCTCCATCTGCGACTACTAGCATCTTCGTTTTATGTTCAGAATGCGGAAGAAAATTTCGACCAATTTTTTGAAGTGCTGTCTTCATCTCCGGAGAAATACGCCCATCATACAATGAAGAAAATGTTCCCTCTAGCAATACAGCAAGTGCTTGATTTGGAAAATTAAACTTGTCAGGTTGTGGGGCATATCTCAAAATATCAAAACTAATTTGGGTAGGACTCATCGCTATTCTACTATGCTGCGAGGAGTGCAATAAGATGGATTTTGATATCTGTGTTTTCGTCTTCAAGGTATCGATGGAAGAGGGAAAAAAGAGGTTAACCCTATCGATATTTTTGACGACAGGGTGTGTATTAGAAGGTGTAGCGAGTACATGATAGTACCAAGGAAATTTTTCAAATTGAGGTTTGCCTCCGACCTGTCCGGTTACTTGAGGAATTCTTGTGCACTCGAGGTCAAGGACAAGGTCATCCTTGATACGGACTCCGTATTTAAAAAGCATATCTTCAAGGTTGAGATCTCGTGGAAGTGCCACAAAGGATGCTCTCCCCTTCAAGCTATCCAGATCTACAGCCAACTTATCAATCAACCAAAGTATTTTCCCTCCATTCATCACAAATTGGTCTAAAGCAAACTTGTGTTTCTCAGAGAAAGGTCGAGTGGGTTTAGCCACGATTACTGCATCTATTTTTTTCGGAATCATTCCGGAGCTATCAAGATTGATAAACCCGGTGTTATAAGCATCCTTTAGACGATAGCGCAGGCTGGCCAGGTCCTGCTTTGACAATTCCCCATGTCCTTGTAAAAACACTATATTTTTTTTCACTTGAGTGATCAGGCGCTTTATCGTTCTCGTAAATTTATATTCTAGCTGACCGATGGAATTATTGAGATTTTGCTCTTGATCAAAGCTCGGATTGTTTTCGAGGATGTTGACGGGGATTTTACTACTACCCTCATTGATTATAACCCAAGGGTAGATGATTTTTTCTTTGCGCTCTGAGCCGGAACGCACAAAGAGGGACATGGGATAAATACCGTCTTTCGCCAGATTTTTACGTCTCGTATTGATCTCTTCTGTTGTGCCTTCATTGGGATCTACAAACTCATACTCCAAATAGGGGGTGTAGGATTGAAATTCTCTTATCAACTCTTCTGTTGCGTTCCTGAGTCGTTTAAAACCCGGAGGATCTTGCACATCGAGGAGAATTCTCATATAGATATCATGCTCCAGTCCCTTAAGTAATTCGATGGTAGCAGGTGTTAGTGTAAATCGCTTATCTTCGGTCAGATCCCATTTGGAATACCACTTAGAAGCAAAGACATTGAGTATTAGAACAACAGTCAGAAATACCAAAAACTGAACGATAGCATTTTTCCTTTTACCCATTATTTCCGCTTTATATTAAGAACAAATATCGTCGCCATCACATAGCCTAGCCCTACAGACAGGAAGTACATAATATCTCGAGTATCCAACACTCCCCGTCTAATAGAAATATAATGCTTATCTATCCCAAAAGAAGCGACAAAATCATCCCAAATTCCGCTAAATATCGGTATTTTAGCCATCAATCCCCATCCCCAATACATCGTAATGATAAGTAAAGTAGCAATGAGAAATCCGACAATTTGACTCTTAGTAATCGCTGAAGAAAAGACTCCGATCGCCACAAATGAGAAGGCGAGAAAGATCAAGCCAATATAAGACCCCAGAATCCCTCCTGTATCCAGATTTCCCTTAGGAGACCCGAGTTGATACACCGAATAGTAATACACCACTGTAGGGAGAAGTATCAACATTACCAAGGTAAAACTGGCCAATACTTTTCCCCATACGACTTGGGCTGTAGTAAGGGGCTTGGTCAAAAGCAACTCCATCGTGCCACTGCGATGTTCTTCTGCAAACATACCCATCGTTATCGCCGGTATCAAGAAGAAAAACACAACAGGCGCTATAAAAAAGAATGAATCCAAAGAAGCATAGTTGTAGTACAAGATACTGTAATCAGGAAACACCCATAGTATCATCCCTAAGGTGAGTAGAAATACTCCCGCAACAACATACCCTATTATCGATCCAAAGAAACTTCCTATTTCCTTAAAATAAATCTCTTTCATGATGATCTATTGTCTTCTGTTAATTTTCTAAACACTTCTTCAACCCCTTCATGCACTACCGTCATTTCCAAGATCTTTCGGTCCATTCTTTTGACCATTTCAAATAAAGCCGGACGAATATCCTGTGATGGGTCAAATTCCAAGACAAAGACCGCTGGGTCCAAGGAGTTTATAGCGTTTAATCCATTAATTTGCCTAAATGCATCTATGGAAAGCGGGCGATCAAGTAGTATTTGCAATATCTCTTTATCCCCAGATGGCCGCTGTAATTTATCGATGAGATCATCGGCAACAATTTTCCCCTTGTTAATGATGATCACACGATCGCAAATAGCTTCAACTTCTTGCATTATATGGGTAGAGAACAAGACGGTTTTGGAGCGACCGATCTCTAAGATAAGATCACGAATCTCCACTAACTGATTAGGATCCAGGCCAGAAATAGGTTCATCCAGGATTAACACTTCAGGATCGTGTATCAATGCATGGGCTAAACCAACACGCTGTTTATACCCCTTGGACAATTGCCCGATTTTCTTGGACTGCTCCTCCCCAAGTCCGGTTTGTTCGATCACTTCCTCCACCTTTTTCATGCGTTGATCCACCCTATAAATACCTCCAATAAAGCTTAAAAACTCTTTGACATACATATCGTAATAAAGTGGATTACTCTCGGGTAAATATCCTATTTTTCTACGACTCTCTATGGGCTGTCTCAGCACATCCAGTCCACAGATGGATATATTGCCTTCATCCGGGAGCAGGTAGCCTGTAATCATCTTCATGGTAGTAGATTTTCCAGCGCCATTGGGCCCAAGGAATCCTACGATTTCCCCCTTTCCCACAGAGAAATTAATGTGATCGACAGCGACTTGAGTTCCGAAGGTCTTCGTTAAAGAATGTACTTCTATTGACATGAAACAATGCTTTGATTCATAAATGGCTTTTGGCCAGCAAACGGTTGCAAAGATATAACGAAAAAAAAGGGAACTCCTTACAGAAGTTCCCTTTTTTTATCCTAAAAATATAGTCATTAATCATACTTGAGTGGCAGAACAGTAGAGTTCTTTACTTCAGAAAGTACCATTAGCGTCTTCAATCTTTCGATTTCTTCAATTTTAGAAAGTGTTTTGAATAACAATCTTTCATATGCAGGGATATCCGCTGCGATCACTTTAATCAACAAATCAGCATCTCCTGTTACGACATAACACTGAACCACTTCATCAATTTTTTCAATTTTTCTAATGAAACGATCTAACGCATTGGGCTTGTGCCAGCCTAAATTAACCAGTACAAATGTCACCACATTAAGGCCCATCTTTTCTTTATTCACAACCGCGTGATAACTCTCTATAAAGCCTCTTCTCTCTAATTTTTTAACCCGTTCCAGTGTAGGGGCAGGAGAAAGATTAATCAATTTCGACAATGCGAGATTTGTTCTTTTGCTATTTTCCTGTAGCAATTGAAGAATTTTTAAATCTGTTTTATCTTTTCTAGCCATTTTAATATTATGTTTTAATGATAAAATTTTAACTAAATTACGGAAATATGCCCAACGACATATAATCATTGGATACTTTACTTAACGCATTAATGAAGGCTGCGGTTCTAAAAGAGTCTACATTTTTCTTTTTTCTTTTGACACTATATATCTGTTCAAAAGCCGTAATCATAGTTTCTTCCAAGCCGGAACGTACAATATCAATCTCATCAGCACCTTTAGCGATAAATTGGCTGTCGCGCTTGTCGACTGTCTTACCTGTAATCTTTTCAATCAGTTTGATCACTTCTCGATTCTGTTGTTCTTGAAATCTCTTTTCTAATCGACCAAATCGCACATGAGAGATATTCTTAAGCCATTCAAAATAGGATACGGTTACTCCACCGGCATTGAGATATACATCTGGTATAATTATGACCCCTTTCTTAGTCAGATAACTGTCGGCATCAGCAGTTACCGGTCCATTAGCTGCTTCGGCAATCACCTTAGCTTTAATTTTTTTCATATTGCCCTCATGAATGACCCCTTCCAGTGCAGCCGGCACCAGAATATCACAATCCACATAAAGCGCATCATCTCTATTAGGCAGTGTTTTAGAGCCTGGAAATCCCAAAATCGAGCCGTGCTCTTTACGGTATTTGAGTAATGCTTCGATATTAATCCCCTTAGCATCGTATATAGACCCCTCGTATTCTGCAACTGCTATAACTTTAACATCACCTTCACTAGAAGAGATTAGGGCAGTGTAAGAGCCGACATTTCCCAGTCCCTGAATAGACATTGTTTTCCCAGCTACACCTGTTGTCAAACCAACATTCTTGACTTCATTTTTGCGATCAAACAACTCTCTGATGCCATAGAAAACCCCTCTCCCAGTAGCTTCGGTACGTCCTCTGATACCGTGTTGGGTAACCGGCTTGCCGGTCACACATGCAGGAGCATTCATCTCCCCTATTTTGAACGTCGAATAGGTGTCGAGTATCCACGCCATTTCCTTTGGTCCTGTCCCATAATCAGGAGCCGGAACATCGATGGCGGGTCCGATAAAATTTCGCTTGATGAGTTCCATCGTATAACGTCTGGTTACTCGCTCCTTCTGGCGTTCTGTCAATTCACGTGCATTGATCTTAACGCCGCCTTTGGCACCTCCAAAAGGCACATCAGCTATCGCACATTTGTAAGTCATAAGTGCGGCAAGTGCCTCAACCTCATTTTGGTTAACATGCTCACTAAATCTTATCCCCCCTTTCGTCGGAAGTCTATGATGACTGTGCTGTACTCTGTAAGCCTCGATAACCTTATAAGAGTTGCCAAATCGAACAGGAAAATTCATCCTGTATACTGCATTACTTACGCGTATTTGCTCTAAGAGACCGGACGGTATATTCATATGTGAAGCCGCCTTATCAAAATTGGATTGTACGCTTTCTAAAAAACTAGCCATTTCATGTATATTAATATTCCAAAATTAGAATTCGGCGCAAATTTGATGCTAATTCATAGAATATCCAAAGGAAATTCCATATAAGTTTTTAACACTCTAATTAATTCTTAATGCAGACGTCTATCCAATTGAATTTCAAGTCCTCTAAACTTGAATTCTACAACCAACCATTTCATATCCTAAAAAAAATATTCAATAATACATTAAATATAATTATTATATGTATCTTTGCGCTAACCAAAGGATAACCAATGAAACAATGGATACTCATATTGATAATAGCAGTGGGTAATATTGAGGCTTACGCTACACCACCTCGCCCTCAATACCTCGCCATATCCCCTAAGATGGGGGATGGAGTATGGTCCTTGCTCAAGCGGTATGAACTTCACAATGCCCCTGTAAATACAAAATTATTCTACGAGCTGAATAACCTGAAGACCGGAAGCAAGATTTTTAAGCATAAAAAATACAAACTTCCTATCTTAATTTATCCTTATAATGGCAAGAGTATCCGTTCTTCCATCGGCATAAAGGACTACCCCAAAGCCCTCTCCATCCAGCACTATAACGAACGTCTAACACAGAAAGGTGTTAAACCTAAATCCTATAGAAAATCTCGTATTTTGTGGGTTCCCCAATCCTATCTCTCAGCGGCTCATCCCGTTAAAATTGCCAAGGCTAAAGAAAAAAGAGTACTGACAGTAGATTTATTTGGTCCTAGATATAAAAATGTAAAAATCAAGTCTAATCAGCTAAAAGGACAAGTATTTTATGTGGTTAGCGGTCATGGGGGACCAGATCCCGGGGCCATCGCTCACAAAGTAAACAATAAGTACAATCTTTGTGAAGATGAATACGCCTATGATGTAGCCTTGAGATTGGCCAGAAAACTAATGGAGAATGGGGCCTTGGTACATGTCATTATCCAAGATAAAAATGATGGTATTCGAGATGGCGCTTGGCTTTCCGGCGATAAAGATGAAACTTGCATGGGAAAGAAAATCCCACTTAGCCAACTTCAGCGATTAAAGCAGCGCACCCAGACCATTAACCGCTTATACAAACAACACAAAAGAACGGGAATCCAAAAGCATAAAGTCATCTGTATTCACGTGGATAGTCGTTCAGAGCATACTAATCAAGATGTCTTCTTTTACTACTACGCCAAGAGTGCTTCCGGACATCGGATCGCCAATAATATATACAAGACTTTTAGGGATAAGTACCGAAAACATCAAAAAAACAGAGGATACCACGGATCTATATCCTCTAGACCGCTTTACCTTTTAAAAAACACGCTACCTCCTGCTGTTTACGTTGAATTAGCCAACATTCGCAATGCTAAAGACCGTATTCGGTTAGTTAAACCTCAGAATAGAGACGCCCTTGCTCAATGGCTCTATGAAGGGCTCATAAAATAAATATCTTTGTAATTTACACTTCAGTGTATAGCAGATTACACCCTCTCAACTGGGTATTGTCCAATCTGCCGAATACTCTAAAACTACCATCTGAAAAGACTTCGCCCAGATCATCTGTTTCAATAAATGAGCAAGTATCAACATTGGCCAAATCTACGATATTCAGCCCTCCCCGACCTCTCTGGGAAATATTCTTCGGGTCATTAATCTCTCGAACCATCACCCGCATGGTCGGTGGTGGAAGAAACCTATCCCCTCCAGTCATATAAGCTTGAGACAATAATTCTGTCATACCATATTCCGAGTGAATAGTAGATACGCCAAGTCCTACCTGTAGTATTTTATGAAGTTCTTCTTTGGGCATCTCCTCTCTACGCCCCTTCATTCCCCCGGTCTCTAAAACCACAACACGGGAGTCTAACCCCGGTCCACTCCAGGCATCTGCAAGATCCAGAAGAGCATAACTCACACCCCAGAGGAGTGTTTTAATGGCGGTATTTTTCCTCTGAAGTATATCTATTAATTGAGGTAGTTTTCCATGGTAATAACCGGACTCAGGATGGCCAGATGATTGTATGAAATGGTCGATCATATGGAGCAAAGAAGATTGTTGTTGCTCGTGATAAGACGGTAATATAGCTAGAATTCTCCATTGGTGAAGAGGACCATACCTCGACTCAAAAATGCTCTTCGCAATGTAGTTATACCAATCCGCGCTCTTTAAATAGTGTTTTGAGTGATTAATCCCGGTTGTGCTACTACTAAAGAACACCTTATCCGTATGCCAGTTGCCGGTCATAACGATCCTTGACTTGAAGGCAGAGATGGGGAGGAATACAGGAAATTTTCCCGACCAATGACCAAGGGAAGATACATAATCCTTAAAGACAGAATTGGATTGCAATTGGTGTTGATACACTTCATTGCTCACCTTATCAAACTCAGATTGTCGGACTTTATCAGGAATATGGAACAAGCCCATAATCGCCTTTCTAATCTCATTCATTTCAATAATTCATCCTTTAAAAAGAGGATATACCACTTAATTACCCGACATTCCTTGTAGAATAGCAGGATCCATTTCCTGATAATCATCCGGAATTTCAAATACTTTAGTGTCAAAGGATTCCTCAAAGTCTATTGCCACGTATTTCATCCTTGCTTTTCCTGGGACATCAATGGTATATTCTAAGGGAACGCCATCAAGCACCACAGTACTAGGGATTTTGTCTGAGACAGACTTAGGAGTCTTTATCGCATTGGTGACATAGAACTTCATATGTATAGGCTTTTCTCCCTTTGACGGAGTACTCTTTACATCCACAAGATGGGTATCAAAACCCAATATTTTTTTTGTATCATCAAAACGAAAGGAAACCGTCGGTTCTTCAACATCGGTAGCCGGACCATGCTCTCCCGTCATTTTTGTAGCCATCTGCTCGTTAATGGTCATTTTCATCTTTTGTCCCATCATCTTCATAAGCATTACTACATTCGTATCTTGGAGGGTGCTAATGATTGCCATCTCTGCCATCCCCCCTAAGAGAGAAAGTTCAGTCCGTTGCTTTTCAGGTGTAAAGAAGATTTTTATTTTTCTTCCTTTCATCATTTTAGCCGCCTTGACACTATTATCATAGACTTCCACTTCCTTAATCTTAAAAGTGATCAATCCTCTGGTGTGTACTTTCTGAGCCATCGAGCTAGAGAGGAAAATCCACATAAATAAGACTCCAAATATTAATTTTATTTTTTTCATATCTTTAAAATTTTCTAATAAATAGGTAATAAATGTAATATAAATTTTCAGCAGTAATGTAACCGAATCGCTTTCCTCAAACGTATATATTATTTTCATTAAGCCAATATCCAGATTAGGTTATCATCCAAGGCTTAACGCTGCCAATCATCTATATATTTTACGAATAATTTACAGAGATTGTATGCATCATCAAATGCTCTATGCTGACTCCCTTCAAATTCAAACCCTTCATGGTGTAATGCTTTTAATAATCCGAATGGCTTCCGACGGTTCCACTTAATCTGGGTATTGTAATATAACTTAACATCAATATATCTATCAGCCAGCTGGTAAGACAACCGATGTGCCTTGGTATTCTCTTGCAAAAAAC
Source organism: Saprospiraceae bacterium (assembly GCA_026983735.1). Taxonomy (GTDB): domain Bacteria; phylum Bacteroidota; class Bacteroidia; order Chitinophagales; family Saprospiraceae; genus JALSTN01. The sequence goes on from JALSTN010000014.1 coordinate 16,043, forward strand.
GCAAATCTCCACTCCCCCACGCACAGAGGTAGTATTCTTCCCCCTCCTCCAATACCCAAGACATAAACTCAGGAAAAACAATATCAAAGGTTTTCGCATTTAGAATACTCAACCGGGGAATGCCGGTTAATCTCAAGAAGTAAGATGACAAATGAGGATGAAAAACAGGTTTAACAAAGCTGTGAAACTTCCCTATTTCTTCCCCGAAATGATTGACCTTAACAGCTCCAATCTCGACAATCTCACTCATATTCCTCTGTTGAAATCCCTCCCAACATGTCGCTTCTAAATCAAGTACAATATAATTCATTCGCACTTAACGATTCAACAAGTCTGCCCAATTAATCTCCTCATTCAATTCCAAAAATTCAAGACGATTATAGTAATAATATAGTTTTCTCAGATCGTCGGACACAATCTCGCCCCTTCTATTGCGCCGTAACGGCCTATCCATATGATAAATGCCCAAATGATACAGCCCATTATTAAACAATTCAGACACAGGGAATTCAAGTTCAGGAGCCATAAGAATATCTCCTCTATTATGCAATTGCTTAATTTGATCAACATAAGATCGAATTACTTCCAATAAAACCGACTCATCAAATTGCAGTACTTTTTTATCTAATTTGATTATGTCAAATATATCATAGGAAGGGTAAGACTTAAGTAAAAAGGAAAATGCAGCGTGAGAGACCAGATGACTGGTCATCACTTCCATATACTGGTGATAGATACCTGTAATTCTTTCTGCCAGTTGGCGCGTATACACCCTTTCTCGCTGATCATCGTAAGTTATGACATTATTAGAATAATAATACTCAGCTAGATTTACAATGTTGCCCTTATCATCCAGGCTTTCCATATCATCGTTTAACACATTGCCCATCACGTCAATAGGCGTACCAAAGCTAAGACTAGCCTCAGATCGCTTTCTCATGATTCTTCCAAGAAAACGTATAATATTTCGCAGGGAGCTCATGCCGCTTTTTTTGCCGATAGAGCGTTCGGCCCCACTACGACGCAAATGTTGACGAATTAACTGACCTGCCTCAAACACAAAGTGATAATTGGTCACAATCGGTACGACTATAATCTTTGTATCCCTTCCCTGCTCATACATTTCACGTTGGGCTTCAACTAGAGAATGCAACAATCCATATTTCAGCTTCTCTTCTATCTTACCACTTCTGGATCTTGTTCCACCGGGAAAGAATAAACTATTTACTCCCCATTGTATAGCGAGGTTACTAGTACACTTTAAAGTCTCTTGATAAATAGCATTTTTCTTCCTTCTATCCACCCGATAGGTCCCTAAACGGTTCATAAAATAGGCAAATATTTCCGAATCATAAAGATTGAGCCCTGCCCCGTACAAAAAAGCCGGAAGTCCTCCTTTTCTATCCGAGATATACCCCACCAATATAGAGTCAAGATGAGAAAAATGAGTAGGCAAAAAAACGACAATTCCTTTATTAAACATCTTATAAACTCTATCAAACTCGCCTGAAAATCGAACTCTATTCTCAATTCTACTTGAAGGGCTATCCAAGAGGAAGAATCGATAGTCAGATATGGAATTATACAGTCCTTTAAAAAATTTGGTAAGAACTTTACGCGCCAACTTATAAGTACTAATCTTGAAGTCACTGACGATTTCCTCGGCATATCTATGAATGATCCGATCCAATATTTGCAATGAGAGGTACTGCCTTGTCTCGGAATCCATTTTTAACGCCTCCAGAATCTCACTCTCTACTTTTTTCCAAAAAACAGCTTCACTAGCTGGATCAACTTTCCAAGGATTGTTCTTTAATCGCATTTTCTCCATGTAGGCAGCTTTCTGAATTAATTCAGCCAAACTGTTTTCATGCTTGAGGAGCACCTTTATCCGTGCCTGCGTACGCAATGCATTTACAAACTCCGCTCTTTGTTTTGCGTACTGATAGATGGGCCACTCTTTTAAATCCGGGTATATTTGGGGGTACTTATTCATTCATCTTTCTTACTATACAATCTATTAATCTGTCGCGCGCTAAAACCGGCGGAAAGAGTATGTTTACTCCGGCACGAAACTTTTCACAAAAAACCGACTTTTTTTATAATTTCACGTTATATCCTCCATCAATTTTTTCTACAGCTTGTTTCTATCATTCTACCATAGGCTAATTATCTTCATTCGGTAAGGACATCCCACGACATACTTAATACTTCGATCGATAGATAAAAACTAATATTTCTATACCAAAGACGCACAATTAACTAGTTCACGAAACAGTATTAGCATATTGCATGGGGTATGAAATGGCTGAATAAATGCCATCCCCTACCCTAACCCGAGCCCCGCTATTCTATATGCCAATTGGGATACAAAAAAAATTATACTCGTCCAAAAGGATACATTATACCAAGGCATTTTGGAGAACTTGGGATGCAGAACTCCTCCAATGAATATTTTGCCCCTACGTTACCCCTTCCTTCTCTGGAAGTTTTTCTCACAGAGAATCTCATTTCTTAACAATACAGAATCGACAAACTAGGGCCTACATTCTTCCCCCCTAGACCATTATTTTAAAGTAGATTTTGGGATGAATTCGATACTACGAGTCGCATTAGGTCAATACGCCCCTACGAAATCCAATGGCAGCCGAATAACAAATCTTAAATAATAGGAAAAGAAAGTTAGACCGAGGCAAAAAGAGGGCATACGGCAGCCCTTTAGTAGGACACTACCGTACACTTATATCCTATAACTTGGGAAATAATTCTATCTACGAGCGGGAACCAACTTAAACTCAACTCTTCTATTTAAAGCTCTTCCTTCCTTCGTCAGGTTATCTGCGATAGGGCGAGATTCTCCATATCCTGCATAACGCATTCTTTTAGCAGCTACACCTCTATTAATCAAGTACTCATAACAAGCTTTTGCTCTACGCTCGGAAAGTCTTTGATTGATAACGGCTCTTCCGGTGTTATCCGTATGTCCACTAATAATCAAGTTGTAGTCTCTATACTTACGCATAATCTCTGCAATTTTATCCAGTACTGCGAAGGAGGAATACTTCAATGTAGCTTTCCCCGTCTCAAACTGAACTGCTCGCATAGCAATGTCTAGGACTTCCTTATCTTCTTTTTGGATCTCAGGACATCCATGTGTCGCTGCAGCCCCTCTCGTATTTGGACAATAGTCTTCACTATCCGGAATACCATCCCCATCTGTATCCGGACACCCATCAAACTGTAAGACGCCCGCTTTATTGGGACATTTATCTTTATCATCCTGAATGCCATCTCCATCACTATCTGCAACACCCGGGCATCCATGATTCGCTGCTATTCCCTTAATGTTTGGGCAATTATCCTCATTGTCCGGCACCCCATCCCCATCACTATCCGTGACTCCCGGACATCCATGATTGGAGGCGATCCCTACGAGATTGGGACATTTATCTTCAAAGTCCGCTACTCCGTCTCCGTCGCTATCCGGACACCCCATCGTCGATGTTGGTCCTGCAATATCCGGACATTTGTCTTTATCATCCGGCACACCATCCTTGTCACTATCTGCTGCAGGACAACCACCGTTGGAAACTAATCCGCTTAAATTCGGACATTTATCTTCTACATCAGCTACTCCGTCCCCATCACTATCCGGGCATCCCATCAAATCTATAGGCCCCGCCACATCCGGACATTTATCTTTGCTATCTTCTATTCCATCGTTGTCACTATCCGGGCACCCCAAGAATTTTTCAGGGCCAGCAATAGAAGGACATAAATCCAATGCATCAACAATTCCATCCCCGTCACTATCTTTCTCACTGGGTTGTTCATCTACGACCTTAAGCTGATCCGCTAAATGATTGAGAGAGTATACAAATCCAACCCCATATTGCAAATTGCTTTTCTTCGTACCAAAACGATATGAAGCATCTGCTGTAAAGTAAGCACCATTGTATATTTTAACAAATATCCCTGCACCAAGAGGTACTTGTACATTCAATTCACCATCATAAGAACGAGAAGCGCCTACTCCACCTTCCAAATAGGGCAAAATTACACTCTTGTTCGAGCCAAAATAATACTGTCCCAATATATCTCCTCCTAAATAAGGCCTGTTAACAGTATTTTCTTGATTTATAGAATACACTCCTGCTCGAATTGGCACCGTTAAATTCAAATGAGGCATCAACTGATAACTATACCCCAGCTCCCAGGCGGGACGATAAGATTTAAAGTTAAAAAAACTACCACCTGTGGGTGTTTGAAAATCTGCAAAGACTCGTCTAAAAAACACTCCGTGCTTCATATCCGGATGCTGAGCTTTTGTGGCCATAACAAAAGTAAAGGAGGCTACTACAATCAATAAATACTTATTCATCTGATTAATCTTTGGAGTACAAAATTTAAATAGAGCAACAGATTATCACCCAATTGAATGTGAACATCTTATATCTATTGCACATTAATGATAGTGCAAATTTATAAAGGATTATTCAAAGTAACCTAATTTATAAGCAATTAATTATAAAATTGTAATACATTATAATAATAAGTAATGTGAATCTGATATTCCCCCCCCAATCAAACACTCAAAAAATCATCCTTATTGAAATCACTTCGTTTCTCAAACACAAATAAATCGCTTTAATCTCAACATCATTTTTATAATCACTACAATATGTGATATATATGATCAATAATTTTTACATTTGTCTCATGCTAATAGATAACCACCGTTTTAACATATGAATCTCCCCCGCTTACTAAGCGAAGCCAATAGATGCCAGAAGACATGCCCTCTGTATCTATTATCACATTATTACTATGGATAGAACGGGTAAAGACCGCTTGTCCTATGGCGTTAAACATTTGTAGTTGAGCGGGGAAAACACCTCTATTATCCACCTTAATACTAAAGAATCGATGGATAACGGGATTGGGATTCACCACAAATAAAGGAAGGGCTTCAGATTGATTATTTCGTTCTAGACGCACTTCAACAATAGGCGAATAATCAAAAGTATTATCTATATCAAGTATTTTTAACCTATAGCTGTTCGTCCCTACTCCCGGCAAATCATCAATGAAGAGATACTTACTAGTCCCTTGGGCATCACCTTTGGCTTTTACTCTCCCTATTACATCAAAGTCCGCTCCATTACTCGACTTCTCAATCACATATGAAGCCGTATTGGATTCAAATCCGGTTGACCATTTTAGATACACTTTTCCCTCTTTTTCATACGCTGAAAAGTCATTTAATCGTACAGCTAGAGCTCCTTGGGTGTAAACTCCTAGACCTCCACCAGAAAAATGATTCACTTCAAATTCAGCAACTCTGTACCCATACGTGGAATAGGTCTGATTCCATGTAGTGAGAGAAGGCCAATTCCCATACTTATACTGGGTATAACTAGAGGATGTTGTCCCTTTGTGTTGGTGTGCGGGATTGGGATCCCCCGGACTGCTAATCTTATAACTTTCGACTTCTTTAAGATCAACACCATTGAGTATTTGATTCAACCCTTCAAAATCAGCTTGTGTAAAGGGAAATTGTACAAGCAAGGGCCTTTGAGGCTGCACAATGGGATGCACGCTCCAATATCGGTTTATGACATAAAATACTTGCCCTGCCGGCACATAATCTGCTGTAATAGCAGTCGGTTTATAACTATTCTCTGTCACCTCCACTTTTACCTCAAAACCGGGCTCTCCTATATGACCTATATCTTCTCCTCTTGTATCAATGGTGAGTACCCAGATATCATCTGCCTCATCTACCGTATTATTATCATAATAATAATGCACAACATCACCATCTGAGCATTCTACATTGGCAATATAAATACCTTTTGCTACCGGCAAGTTGGCCCCTGGAATATAGTCACCCAAGCAGGAGGAAGATTCGATCTTAGCACGAATTTTATCTCCTGGTTCTTTCCCAAAACCAAGAGTAAAGTCCACTCCCGGCTTCCCGGGCAAGTGACAGTAACTCATGATTGTGCCCTTATCTGGTATTGGTCCGGGTACACAGGCACCACTGGGAGGATAGCAACCATCGATAGGTGTATCATGATTAGGCCCCCAAACACAGTCATGCGTATGAGGAGACCCTAGAATATGACCTATTTCATGTGTAAATACATGCACATCCCAAGAATACTTAGGATAGGATTTTAGGTTGATTTCTACATTGCCATAAGCATATGAGTACCTCCTAATACATAAACTATTGGTAAATGCAGTTCCCCCCAATGGCGAATTTCCTTGAGAATCAGTGTAGCCTGATAATAGTATCACAAGGTTGCCATTGTAGGTTTTGAATACCTGCTTAAATGCCCATAAATCATCAGAAGCTGAAGTATGAGGTAAATTATCTTCCGCAGTATGAACCACAATTTCTCTGAGCTCTACATGAACACCCTCTTTTCGATAAATTTGGGAAGATCCATGAAATACTCCTTTGACATAATCGACTACATTTTGAACATTTGCCCCCAATTTCAGGTACAAATCATAATCTGCATGTACAGAGAATTGAACCTTTTTGCAGGTGGTGCGAACTATCCTTGATTCTATAGCCGTTCTATCGCGGTAATACAAATCATCAATGGCACTACACTCCAAAGGGCGTCCCTCTCTTGATTTTGCCTTGCTTATTAAAATATACTTAAGGTCGGAATAATCTGAAGGATCCGGACCAAAGTCAAAGCTCCCCTTTCCCGGCAAATAAATACCGCCTCTTATGGTTCCATCCAAAGTATACATAGACACCATCGATCTCTCCATTCCCTGTATATGCCCTTCGTATAATAAAGTAGGTTTAACGTTTACTTTAACAGATTCTTTACCATCCCAAGTAAAAACTTCTGTAGAATACTCAAAATATCGGTAAAGATCCAACGTAAGTGATTCGGACATAAAAGGTACCAATAGTTGTGGATTGGACACGCTTCCCTTAACGAGTTCCTGTAGAACCTCTGGATGAACTTGCATCTTCTGCAATAAAGCATCCTCTGACACATTAGCCTTTTCATTATGTCTCTTCGCCTCTTTAGATAAACTGAACAAATCAGCAGTTTGACTGTATGAAATGGTGACAAAAAGCAGCCAGGCCAGCAGCAGGGTACTGGCTCGTCGAACACGAACAACAATTTTCATATGTTTAAAAATTTCTAATAAATAGATAATAAATGTATTACAAATTTTCTGCACCTATGTAACCGCTTCGCTCTCACATGATTTTTTTTAAACATACTTCTGTGTGAAATTTATGTTTAATAAAATTCATGCTCGTTTCATTTTAGTTCATTTAGAATGGATTTTCCTCTCTTTAATATTTAAAGAGAAACCCATTAACTTACAGATATTAAAACATTAAGATTATTTCTTATATGTCAGTATTTCAAGAATTATACCAGTTTTTTAAAGTTGCCCTTCAACCTACCTATTCTCAGCGAGAAATCGAACAGATGTGGCGTGCCTTGAAGGAAGATGTACTTCTCAGAAAACCATCGAATATTCTTCCTACTAAGGAGAATGTCGATCCGGAAGCGCTAATTGGAAAGATGGTAAGTGCCCTAAAAAAGGGGTGTCCGATTCAATACGTGACCGGAGTGAGTTATTTTATGGGGATTCGTATGGTTAGCGACCACAGGGCTCTGATACCTAGACCTGAAACTGAAGAACTTACGCATTGGGCAATAACGGATATCAAAAAAACTTCCGACGGGATTCTTAGGATATTAGACATTGGAACGGGATCGGGTTGTATAGCAATAGCACTTAAAAAAAGATTTCCGAAAATGGATGTGTTTGGAATAGATATATCTCAAAATGCACTCAGTCTTGCGAGGGAAAATGCAACTCTTCTCCGACTTGATGTAACTTTTAAAAAGTTAGATATTTTAGATTATGAAAAAAATGAGCTCAACGATAAAAAATGGGATATTATCTTATCTAACCCACCTTATATTCCATATAGGGAAAGCCATAAAATAGGGACATCTGTATTAGAATACGAACCACACCAAGCTCTTTTTGTTGAAGATCATTCCCCTCTGATATTTTACCAGACCATCTACGGGTATGCACAGCAGCATTTAAATTCGGGGGGAAGAATCTATTTAGAATGCAATGAATTTAATGCAAAAGAGGTCCATCAACTTTTTAATACAACGTCATTCACTTCTGTACAACTCAGAGCGGACATGCAAGGAAAACCCAGAATGATCTGTGCCATCAAGTAGTTTTTCACCTACTCATAAAAAGGGGGTTTTACTTCTAAAAGAGATTAGTATAAAGATCATTACCCTCCGGATTTTTTGGATTGAGTGTATCCTAAAGTTAGGAGAATTGCAAGAATCTTATCTCTATGCTCTCCTTGAATAATGATTTCTCCATTTTTAACACTTCCCCCTACCCCACACTTCGATTTAAGTATTTTGCCAAGGCTTTTTAAATCTTCTGGTGTTCCGACGAAGCCCGTAATTAATGTCACCTGCTTTCCGCCTCTCTTTTTTCTATCCAGATGGACACGTAGTTTCTGCAAACTAGGAGATAAGGTTTCCTCGGTGGAGTTATCCTCAAAACTGTATTCATATTCAGGATTCGTCGAATAAATAGTAAA
>JALSTN010000015.1 GCA_026983735.1 Saprospiraceae bacterium
CAAACCCGGTTTTTTAGCATGGGACTTTGTTTTGATTTTAACCATTTCCTTCCCTTCCTTAAGGATGTCCGCGTAAATGGTATCCAACAAATCAAAGTCACTCTGAAGCAAATCCAAGTCATGCTCTATATCCTCCCTGGCAACGCCATGAATCCGAACAATTTGCTGCATATATGTCTCTGTTATACTATCCCGATAAGCTTTGGGGTGCGCTGAAACATTGAGGTCTACCAAATACATATCCCGAACTACATCCTTTAGCTTGTCCGAAGACAGGCGATAGGTATCTCCCTTCCTGCAAGAGAAGAAAGCCACTAAAAAGATCAATACTGAAATAGAATTGTTTTTCATACCTCAATTTCTATTGCACATTTGCATTAATATATTAAGCGCCGGATAACATCTTAGGATAATAATACCCCTTCAATGCTACTTTATCAAAATCAAAATCAGCCCAATTATTGATATCTACCTCTACCCATAACATTCCACAGGTCGGTACGTTTTCCGTTAGCCCGGGTTGTATGTAATAAGCTATTTCAGTCAGGGTCGGGTTATGCCCTACTAACACAACTGTCTCAACCGTCTCATCCAAACTCCATATCTGATGAAAATAAGCATCTACCCCCGAGTGATACAGCGCCTCTGTTGGTATGATTTCGAGATCCGACAACCCGTATTGCACCTGAAAAAATCGTGCAGTTTCTCGAGTTCTTTTAGCTATGCTCGGTATAATTAGGTCAATGACGGGAAGCCGTTCTTGTAAAAAAGCTGCCATACGAGGTGCATCCCGTACTCCTCGTTTATTCAAAGGGCGATCTTTGTCGTGCAGGTTCATATCTGCCCAACTTGACTTGGCATGCCGTATAAATACCAAATTCTTCATACTTCCTTATTTACCTCACTTTATTCAAAAACCTATTCTAGGACGATCAAATAACTCTCGGTCATCCTTGGCCAAATAGGCTTTGATATCAAGCGATGTTATCCGTTTGGTTTGCTGCACATCCCTTCCCTCTTCCAACAACTTAGCTATTCTTATATTGTGTTGCTTGATGATCTTTTCCACAATAGCTCTTATCACACGTGCATTGCCAAAGTACTTATCCCTTTTGAGAAATAAGTCCGCCGTCATCTTCTTCAACTGTTTTAAAGCTGCTGCATCTATAGTATATCCTTCCGAAGTAAACATAGACCTCGCTATTCTAAGAAGGTCCTCACTACTATAGTCTTCAAATTTGAGAATACGGTCAAACCTCGAGGACAACCCCGGATTAGACTTGAGGAATTTATCCATATTTTCCGGATACCCTGCTACAAATAAAAAAAACTCACCTCGCATGTCCTCCATACGCTTGACCAAGGTATTAATCGCCTCACTTCCGTAGTCGCCGGTTCCTGCCACATGCTGTGTCAAAGCATAGGCCTCATCGATAAATAACACCCCTCCTTTTGCCTCTTCAATCTTATCCGCCGTCTTTATCGCTGTCTGGCCTAAAAATCCTGCCACCATTCCTTGCCGATCCGTCTCTACCATGTGACCGCGCTCTAAAATTCCCAGGGCCTTGTATATCTTGGTCAAGATACGGGCAACTGTGGTTTTTCCTGTTCCCGGATTACCTACAAATACTGTATGCAAAGAAAACTTGGAAAGGACATCGTCTCCAACTGCCAAATGATACTTTATCAGACTAACAAAATCTTTAATCTCTCGTTTGATGGCCTCCATACCAATCATGGCATCCAACTCATCCATAGCCAATTTCAATAATTGAGCGTCTACAGGGATTAATGGAAGCCTATACTTAAGCTTACGTTGGACTTGTTGGACATCTACTACTTTGATGGTGGACATCTCGCTTTTGCTTTCGGTCAATGGGTCTTTTTCCATAAGACGTAAGGCCATTTGGATTTTGCATTTCTCGATTAGATCATAAACATACCTGGCATTGCCAAATGTTCGATCTCTTTTCCGAAATGCTTTTATAATCATGTACTCCAATTCCTTTCGAGCCGCAGGAGTCAATCTCACTTCTTTCTTTTCGCAGGCCAACCGGGCGATTTGATTGAGCTCTTGAGGTAGATAATCCTTAAATTCATAATACAGCTTGAATCTGGATTGCAAACCCGGATTAGAATCCATAAAGCTTTTCATCTCTTTGGGATATCCCGCCACAATAATCGCCAAATCCCCCGGACCATTGGACATCTCCTTAACTAATATTTCGATTACCTCGCGGCCAAAATCTTTACTGTCGTCATGCGCTCTAGCCAAAGCATAGGCCTCATCTATAAATAATACTCCCCCCCGCGCTTGGTCAATAACTTTCTTAACCTTAGGTGCCGTTTGACCAATGTATTCCCCTACCAGATCCACCCGATCTACCGTATGGACATGCCCTTTGGATAATAGCCCCATCTTGTGATAGAGCATTCCCATCATAGTGGCCACGGTAGTCTTACCCGTCCCCGGATTGCCAGAAAAAACCGAATGTATATTGATCTCTTCCTCTTCTTTAAAACCAGCCTTCTTTCGAAGTTGCAAAAACTTAATATACTGGGCGTGCTCTCTCACTTGCTTCTTAATATCTTCGAGTCCTATCAACGCCTCTAGTTCTCCCATTACCTCTTCGAAGGAAAGAGGCTGAAGATGGGACGGAATTCCTCCGGGACCACCCCCTTCTTCATAAGTCACCTCACAGGCCCCCTCTTCAAAAAAAGCGTCTACCTCAAAATAAGCCGTAGCGACGATTCGATCCAAAAAAACTAGATCCATCGAATAAGAACCCGGCCGCCAGGACCCCTTCGTATTGCTTCCCCAACCTACCGACAACTTTATCTCTTCCTCTCCTGCACTCACCTTGTTCATACGGATTACCTGCCCCTTCAATTCATGTACCTCATTGATAAAACGGACAACCAACTCGCACTGCCAATCCCTCTTAATATTGAGATTCTTCAACACCATCTCAGCGTAAATATAGCGCGTTTCATCCGCACTAAATACATTGTAGTAATCCCTCTCATCTACCTGTACATCCTCATAATCTCCTTCATATAACTTAATTGAAGTGACTTCGAAGTAGGGGTTCGCATCCTTGTTCAGAGGCTCGGCATATTCTACATAAAAATATTTTACCCCCACTTTGATACCGTCAACCCATGCCTCCCAGAAATACGTTCCTCGCTTCCAAAATCGACCAACCTCCTTGTGCCCCCATCCCTCTCGAACATAGACCATATGCTGATGCTTGCCCACTTTCTTCTTAACATTAATCGAGCAAACCTCTCTGAGATGATCTTTTTCTACAGCAAAGCATTTCAACTCAATTCTGGCTATCCAGTTGTCCCGTTCTAACAATTTGTTGACCAGCCCCAATTCTACATAGATATAGGTAGTTTCTCCCTCGTCAAATACTTGCCTATACTTCTTTTGGTTGTTGGCTAACCACTCGGTTGAAGCATAGGTCTTGATACTATTAAACTTGAACTTCGATACTTGTTCTTCTTGTGAATATTCTTTCATTGCGCTTCATAAACTCAAATTAAAAAAAAGACAGCGAACTATCAACATCCCGTCTCGAGAATAGTTCAATGGCTCCCTATATCTAATGACAAACATATGATTTTTCTCTGACATCTTAGACTATTTAATCCAAATTTTAATACAGAGGAGTAAATGCTTATTTTTATTTTGGTATGAAATGGTTCCCAACAGGATACATTCGTCTCCCCCATTCTAATCCAAAACCCTCAACTCGCAAATCACGTAATGAAATTTTACTATAATAAGACTCCGTTAACCATAAAAAATCGTACATTTGCATTTTTAAAACAATGCACAATTTTTTAGATGCAATTGCGTTTTATGTTGCATCCTGAATTAGTTTCTTTTACTTTATTTTTGTCTTATCCTGAGGATTTAAAACACAAAAGCGATGAAGCAATTTTCCGTTCTTATAATGTTGTTTTTTTTGTCACTGACGATTATAAGTTGCAAAAATAATTCTTCCAGTCAAGATAATGAGTTGAAGACCATCGAAGATGCATTTTATAAAGATCAGAATTGGGAAGCCTATAACTTGTTGATCAATCAAATTAAGGAACGACTAGACAAATACAAAGACAATCCCGATGCCAAACGCGATATTTTACTAAGGGGACTAAAAGCTGCGGAAAAAATGCGTGCTTACCCGGATGCCTTAGGCTTTGAATTGAATCTTGTCAAGGATTTTCCTGATGACCAAGAGACGCCGGACCGATTGTTTCACCTAGGTGAATTGTATGGTGGTTTGGAAAAAAGGGAGGCGATGACAGTCGTTATGGCCGGTTTAATAGAGCATTACCCCAAGACGAAGGCGGCAGGTAAAGCCAAGAAAAACCTAACCTCTGATTTTCCGGGCCTCCAAGATTATATGACCTTACTTCGCCAAAGGGTCTTCAATGACACTACCACGACCAATAAGACCTGGATTAAGACCTTCGTTGAAGCTAGTGAAGCATACGCACTTGTCTTGCCTAAAGACACTGAAAAGACTCCTTATTTTCTGCACCAGGCAGCAGAGGCATCACGAAGTATGGGCGCCTTCGATCGGGCATTGGTATTCTACGATTGGATTCTAGACAAATACCCCAATTCACCCAAAGCAGCTCAAGCACTATTCCTCAAGGCTTTCACCTATGATAATAACAAAAAAGATATTGCCAAAGCCCGTCAATTCTATAACGAATTCCTCAAAAAATATCCCAATGATGAATTTGCTGACGACACCAAATTCCTTTTGAGTAACTTAGGAAAATCAGACGAGGAAATCCTAAAACAACTCACTCAAAAGAAAGGCAAATAAGATGACGACCTTACAAAGCTTAACCCAAAGAATATAGGCATATTAATGTGGCCTGTACTTCTTAATTTACTAGGAAGTCATTGCATTTATTAAGACATAAAGCCTCATTTCAACCAGACTTCTTTAGCTCCTCCGTCATTGATCGGCAATATCATACTTATTTCTTCTTTATACTGACTTAGAATCCGTTCGACCTCCTTTTCAAGTATGCCTTGTCCTTTGCCGTGGATAATTACTATCCGTTTTAATCCATACTGAAAGGCTTGTTCTACAAAGCGTTCACAAGCCTCAACCTGTATGTTCAGTATCCTTGTTACGTGTATCTTAGAATGAGTTTCGGGTCGAAGTATTTCGATGTGCAAATCTATGAACGCTTGAGGTTCTGCATGCGAAGACTTGGTCAAATCCCGTGTTTCTCCTTCTAAAAACAATTCCGGAATTTCCTCTACCTCCTCCAGCTCATCCAGAAGCTCCAATTCTTCTCTCTCTACCTTGTGAATACGTCCTCCAAAGCGAACAATGACTTGATCCGCGTTTGTGTCATAGGACTCAAACTTACAAGTTGTCCCACTCGGTATATGCAGCAGTTTATCACCAACCCAAAGTTCTTCGATTTTGCCACGAGTAATCATAACGCATAGATTCTACTATTTCATATC
>JALSTN010000016.1 GCA_026983735.1 Saprospiraceae bacterium
CTTCATTTTGCAAATTTAGCAAAAGACCATTTTTTTGATGGCAAATCCTTTCATAGGGTAGTAACTAATTTTGTAGTTCAGGATGGATGTAGTCGTGGTGATGGTTACGGTGCTTTAGATTATACCCTCCGCTCTGAGCTAGAATATGCAAACTATCACAAGGCCGGTGTTGTAGGTATGGCTTCGGCAGGCAAGGATACAGAGTGTACTCAGTGGTTTATCACCCATTGCCCGGTGCCATTTTTGGATGGGCGTTATACTGTTTTTGCACAACTCGAATCCGGAGATAGGACGTTGAATGCACTTCAAGTGGGAGATGTGATTCAGTCCGTAGAAATTATGGAGTAAAAAGTGGCATGCCATGTTTAGAGGTATATAGATTTGTAATAAAATGAGATTCATGCACTATAAATTTTCTCTGCCCATGCATCTCCATTGCTCTTACATAAACTATTTTAATTATCGAAGTAGGGAATAGTTAATAAAATTCATGTTCGTTTCATACATTCAAAGCAAATTGTATTCAAATATTAGACTAACATAAACTAAATTAAAATGAGTAAAAAAACGCCTTTGACGGCTATTCATGAATCGCTAGGGGCCAGAATGGTTGATTTTGCAGGCTATTATATGCCATTGACCTACCAAGGGATTAATGAGGAACATCAAAATGTACGTGAGAATGTCGGCGTATTTGATTGTTCTCACATGGGTGAATTTTTTGTGAGTGGCCCGAATTCATTAGAGTTAGTACAGCGAGTTACATCGAATGATGCGTCCAAGTTGGAGGTGGGACGAGTCCAGTATTCCTCATTCCCCAATGAGCAGGGGGGACTTGTAGATGATTTGTTGGTATATCGGATGCCGGACGATGTCAATGGCAAGGTCTTTATGCTGGTAGTAAATGCCTCCAATATTGAGAAGGATTGGGATTGGGTAGAGAAGAATAATAGGGATATAGGAGCTGAATTGAGCAATCGATCTTACGATTTTGGTTTACTTGCAGTGCAAGGGCCTCTGGCTGAACACGTATTACAGAAGCTCACAGATGTTGATTTGGGAAGTATTCTGTATTATCATTATAAAATAGGGGCATTTGCCGGATTAGATGATGTTATTTTGAGTGCGACAGGGTACACAGGTGCCGGAGGATTTGAGATCTACGCCAAGGAGAAGGATATGCCGAAAATTTGGGCAGATATATTCGAAGCAGGAGCCGAAGTAGGAATTCAGCCAGCCGGATTAGGTTGTCGAGATACATTGCGATTGGAGATGGGATATTGTCTTTATGGCAATGACATAGATGATACTACCACCCCTCTGGAAGCCGGATTAGGCTGGATTACTAAACTGGGAAAAGGGGACTTTGTAGGGCGAGAAGTATTGATGAAGATGAAGGAGAATGGGATTCCCCGTAGACTTGTTGGATTTACGTTGGAAGGGAAAAGAGTTCCGCGTCATGGGTATAAAATTCTAGATTTGTCAGGGGGCGAATTAGGGTATGTCACATCGGGTACGATGTCTCCTTCCCTTCACAGACCTATTGGAATGGGATATGTGAAAACAGGTATGCACAAGAAGGGAACGTCCATTTTAATTGATACGGGTAGGAAGCACTTAGAAGCCCAAATCGTGGGATTGCCTTTCTATAAATCAGAAAAGTAAGGACTATGCATGTCAGACCATTTGAAGCGCTGTATCCCAACCTGGAACTCATCACTTCCAATGATGCATTCTTTGGAACGATGAAACACAAGTTCAACGAATATTTGAAAAGCGGCTTTTTTCATATTCAAAAGGAGGAGGGCTTTTATGTTTACATGATTCAGATACCGGGTAAGAGCTATACAGGTATTCTTGCCGCTCTGGATATGAAAGATTATTTCAATGGGCAAGTTATTTCACATGAAGGTACCTTGGCGACCAAAGAACAAAAGTCATTGGAGATCTTGTTGCGTCGCAAAGCGATGATCAAACCGGTGCTACTAACCCATCCCCGGATAGGAGAGTTGTCCAATGTGATAAAAAAAGTAAAGTTGGGGAATCCTTTTTTTGAAGTGGAATTTGAAGAAGATCAGAGTAAGCATACCTTGTGGTTTGTAGACTCCCGAAAACATGTGGAGAAGATTCAGGAAGTATTCCGGGATAAGGTTCCTTTGACCTATATAGCAGACGGACATCATCGATTTGCATCTATGAAAAAGCTTTCGATGATGAAGGAGGAGAGTACGACTAAGGGATTGGATGTGGAGTATATTTTGGCGGCTTTTTTTTCATTTACTCACGTAGAGATTTATGATTTCAACCGGGTGTTGGATATATTGGGTGAGATTTCCCCGACTCGATTGCTTGCGGAGCTTTCGGGAATGTGCAAAATCAAACCGCTTAAGCGGGCAGCTATCCCACTTGAAAAGCACGAGATGACATTGCTCATACAAGGCGAGTGGTATCGATTGATATGGAAGAAGAAGGTATTGGAGAAGCACCGCAAACTTCACGGCGCGGATTATGTGTTGGATGTGGCTTTGTTTAATGATGAAATATTGGGGAAAATTCTTCATGTAGATGATATTTCTTCTGATAAACGAGTGATGTATATTGGAGGAAGGGAGGGACTTGATCGACTGGAGAAGATGGTCAATAAGACGTCGACACGTGTCGGATTTTGCTTGTATCCACTCGATATCCAATCCTTTAAAGCGGTAACGGATGCAGGCAATATGCTACCTCCGAAGAGTACTTGGTTCGAACCAAGGATGAAGAATGGATTTATCACCTTGCCCATGACAGATATGAGTTAGTACATCATTCCTCATGGTAAAACTCAACGTATGAATATAGAACAAAACAAGAACCAGG
Source organism: Saprospiraceae bacterium (assembly GCA_026983735.1). Lineage (GTDB taxonomy): Bacteria > Bacteroidota > Bacteroidia > Chitinophagales > Saprospiraceae > JALSTN01. The sequence continues at coordinate 2,860 of JALSTN010000016.1, forward strand.
ATGAAATGTTGCTATTGGTGTCTGAGCTCAATAAAAAGCTACAACACATTCACAAGGGTGGTGGAGAAAAAAGAATCGAAAAACAACATAAGAAAGGCAAATTGACAGCACGGGAACGCATCGATTATCTTTTGGATCGGGGTTCTGAGCAAATAGAAATTGGGGCGTTTGCCGGTTATGAAATGTATAAGGAATATGGGGGGTGCCCTGCCGGAGGAGTGGTGGTAGTAATGGGCTATGTGTCAGGTCATCTGTGTATAGTCGTGGCGAATGATGCTACTGTAAAGGCAGGCGCATGGTTTCCTATCACAGCTAAGAAAAATCTTAGGGCACAAGAAATCGCAATAGAAAACCAAATTCCAATTATCTATTTGGTGGATAGCGCGGGGGTTTTCTTACCAATGCAGGATGAAGTCTTTCCCGATAAAGAGCATTTTGGTAGGATTTTCAGAAATAATGCAGTTATGTCCTCGATGGGTATACCGCAGATTGCCGCTATTATGGGGAGTTGTGTTGCAGGCGGAGCGTACCTTCCCATCATGTCTGATGAATCTATTATCGTAGAAGGGACAGGGTCCATTTTTTTAGCCGGGCCGTATTTAGTTAAAGCGGCCATAGGAGAAGAGGTCGATAGTGAGACACTTGGTGGCGCAGTAGCCCAAACTGATGTCTCAGGAGATGTGGATTACCGTGTTAAGACGGATCGTGAAGCCTTGGAATTGATTAGAGAGCTTATGGAAAAGCGAGGCAATAGAGCAACAGCAGGATTCGATAGGATAGCATCAAGACCTCCGCAAAAGCATTTAAAGGATATTACAGCAGTGTATCCTGTTAGCCGGGTAAAGCCTTTTAAAATGGAGGAAGTACTTCGACACTTAGTAGATGAATCCAAACTTACATTTTATAAAAAGACGTATGGTAAAACGATCATTTGTGCGTATGCACGGATTGAAGGTTGGGCTGTTGGCATCGTAGCCAATGATCGACAAGTTGTCAAAAATGGAAAGGGCGAAATGCAATTTGGTGGGGTGATTTATTCAGATTCCGCAGATAAGGCAGCCCGATTTATTATGATTTGCAATCAGAAGAAGATTCCGATTATCTTTTTTCATGATGTAACCGGATTTATGGTGGGAACCCGCTCTGAAAATGGAGGAATTATTAAAGACGGGGCCAAAATGGTCAATGCCGTCTCCAATAGTACAGTTCCAAAAATTAGCATTGTGATGGGCAATTCTTACGGGGCTGGCAATTACGCCATGTGTGGAAAAGCCTACGACCCTAGACTAATTGTAGGATGGCCAACGGCAAAGATTGCGGTAATGGGAGGAGAGCAAGCAGCAAAAGTACTCACCCAAATTCAAGTAGCCTCTTTGAAATCAAAGGGAGATCCTCCCGATGAAATTGCAGAACAAGCCTTGTACAGTAAGATAAAAGAGCGGTATGATCACCAGACTTCTCCTTATTATGCTGCAGCCCGCCTTTGGATAGACGGTATTATCGATCCAAGGGATACACGCAAGGTCATCTCAATGGCCATAGAGGCGGCCAATCAAGCTGCGGTTCGACCATTTCATACCGGAGTGATACAAACATAATTCACTAATGATAATCTTAGCTAAAACGTTTCAGGGGCTGGAAGAAATTCTGGCAGAGGAAATTAGATCTTTGGGAGGTACAAACGTTCAACCTTTGAAAAGAGCCGTACAATTTGAAGGGGATCGACGCGTCCTTTATAAAGTCAATTTACAGGCCGCTACGGCTCTGCGAGTGCTTGTTTTTCTTTTCGAGTATAAATTTTATGATCAAGAGTCCTATTATGATAGGATCAACCGCTTTGAATGGGAGCGTTATTTGTCAAAGGACCAATCTTTTGCTATTGATGCAGTGGTTAGCTCTAATGCCTTTCCCCATACTCGAATGGCCATCTATAAAGCCAAAGATGCCATTGTGGACAGATTCAGGATGAGAGAAGGGCATAGACCTAATGTCCAACTAGAAGGTGAAGATTTGAGAATTCATTGTTTTATCAAGGGAAGCCATGCCCGGATTTACCTCGATAGTAGCGGTACGTCATTGCATCTCCGAGGATATAAAAAGCGCATCGGGAAAGCTCCGCTCAATGAAGTCCTTGCAGCAGGGTTGATACGATTAACCGGCTGGGACGGAACATATCCTTTTGTGGATCCGATGTGCGGTTCAGGTACGCTCCCGATCGAAGCAGCGCTGTTTGCTACTCATACCCCGGTTAATCGTTTGCGATCATTTGGTTTTATGAAATGGTTGGATTATCGACCGGATGTTTGGGCAGAGGTCTATACGGAAGCACAAGAGGGAATACTCAACTTGGAAGTGGCTATTTTTGGTGGAGATAAGGATGCTAGAATGATCATAGCTTCAAAACAAAATGCTGAGCGTGCCGGAATGTCGGAACATATCCAATTTGCCGAAAAATACATGGACAACTGGGATTTGGAGGATAATAAAGGGGTTTTAGTTTTTAACCCCCCCTTTGATAAACGCTTGAAGGAGGCGGATATTAACCGCTTTTACAGTGACATCGGGGATACACTTAAGCAAAAATGGAGTGGATATACGGCTTGGATGATTACCGGCAATATGGGAGCATTAAAGAAAGTAGGAT
>JALSTN010000017.1 GCA_026983735.1 Saprospiraceae bacterium
CCCTCTTTCAATGCACGACAGCATATCCCACAGCACCCTCCCAATACGGCACAAATGTGATTGGAATACTCAAGGAAAGGTATTCCGGGATCCCCATAGGGTTTTCGGATCATTCAGGGGATATTTATGCGGGTTTGATGGCAGCAACTCTAGGTGCAGAGCTCTTAGAATTTCATGTCGTATTTGACAAAAAGATGTTTGGCCCTGACGTCCGTGCTTCGCTTACCATTCCACAAGTGAAGCAATTGGTCGAAGGGGTGCGTGCGATAGAGATAGCCTTGTCTCACCCCATTGATAAAACAGATAACTCAGCTTTTGCCGGGTTGAAATCCATTTTTGAAAAGAGTCTTGCAGTCTCTCGGGATTTGCCTGCAGGACATGTCCTGCAACTAGAAGATTTAGAAGCTAAAAAACCGGCAAGAATGGGAATCCCGGCACATAACTTTGAGCGGGTTATCGGTAGAAAACTCAATACTTCTAAAGCAAAATTCTCGTTTTTAAAGGAAGGGGACGTAGAAGAAGGGGTATCATAAGATCAATAAACTTAGCATAATAATGTGGAAGGAAAAATTTATAGCCAGATTGTACGATAGGCATAGGGACTGTCTACAGCTGCCGACTCCCCAATCCATTTGTGCCGTATTGGACAGGTTGATGCAATTAATGTTTCCCGAATTATCCAATCAACAATACACCTACCAAGAGGAATTAGGCATTGAGTTGGAAGTTATTCGATTGGAATTGATTAAAATCATGGAGAAGATGCAGTCGTATTACGATGGAAACCCGATGGACCTGGTGGAGCGATTTATGTTGATACTTCCGGAGATTTATGAGAACTTGATCAAGGATGCAGAAGCGATTGTACAGGGGGATCCCGCGGCTAAAGACACTAGAGAAGTAATCCGATCTTACCCGGGTTTCAACGCTATCGCTATGCATAGGATAGCGCATTTTTTCTACAAGAACAATTTGCCTTATATCCCTAGGATAATCTCGGAGCATGCCCATCAGCACACCGGTATTGATATTCATCCGGGAGCTCGGATCGGGGAGCGTTTTTGTATCGATCATGGAACGGGTATTGTCATAGGGGAAACCACGCACATCGGCAATGATGTCAAAATCTATCAAGGGGTCACGTTGGGTGCTTTAAGTGTGGATAAAAGCATGGCGGAAACCAAAAGACATCCGACTATAGAGCACGATGTGGTGATCTATGCCGGAGCAACCATCCTCGGAGGGAAGACGGTAATAGGTGCAAATTCAGTGATTGGAGGGAATGTTTGGTTGACTAAGAGTGTTCCCCCGGGTAGTCGTATCTACTATAACATAGACCAAAATATTAAGTAACCCTGTCAACAATTTTTTTATGATCCAATCCATCCAATCCCTTATTGGCCATACGCCACTTGTCCCGATTACACGGTTAAATCCCAATCCCAATGTTCAGATTTACGCAAAGTTAGAAGGGCAAAATCCGGGTGGAAGTGTCAAAGACCGGGCTGCACTCAATATGATTACCCGTGCTTTGGAAAGGAGAGAAATCACAAAAGATACAAAGCTGATAGAGGCTACTTCGGGCAATACGGGTATCGCTTTGGCGATGATTAGCAGCCTTTTGGGGATGGATATGACATTGGTCATGCCGAATACCGCTACTCCTGAACGAACCGCCACCATGAAAGCTTACGGGGCGACGGTCCTCCTTACAGATGCGACCAAGGGAGGTATCGAATACAGTAGAACTTATGCTGAGGCCAAAGTAAAGGAGGAGGGGTATTATATGCTCAATCAATTTGGCAATCCCGATAATTGGAAAGCTCATTTTGAGGGGACCGGGCCTGAAATATGGCAATCCACCCAAGGACGGATTACACATTTCGTCTCAGCAATGGGTACGACAGGGACGATTATGGGTACCTCTAGGTACCTCAAATCCCAAAACCCCAATGTTCAAGTGGTTGGTGCACAGCCCACAGATGGTTCGAGCATACCTGGAATCCGCAGATGGTCCCAAGCCTTTTTACCGGCGATTTACTCCCCTGAATTTGTAGATTTAAAAATCGACGTGAGTAGGGGCGAAGCCGACGAGATGGCAGGTAGATTAGCCAAAGAAGAAGGGATATTCTGTGGGATAAGTAGTGGAGGAGCCTTTGCTGCCACATGCAAGTTGGTCCAAACTCTGAAGGAAGGAGTAGTTGTCTTTGTGGTATGTGACCGGGGAGATCGATATGCTAGCGTTTGGGCAGCTCTCGGCTCGAACAAGGGCTAAGTATCTGAATTTTAATCCTATTTTGGAGGTATTGTATGAAGAATTTACAGTATTTTAACAAGTGAAAAATGCGTCTCTCGATGAGTAAAAAGCGGAAAATTTGTGTTGTGGTTACTGCACGTCCCAGCTATAGTCGTATAAAAACGGCTTTGTCGGCCATAAAAAACCACCCTGAGTTGGAACTCCAGCTTGTAGTGGCGGCTTCCGCATTGTTGGAGCGGTATGGCACTGCTGTAGACTATATGGAAATGGATGGTTTTGAGATTGCAGCGAGGGTATTTAATGTTTTGGAAGGGGAGAATCTTACTGCACAAGCTAAGACTACAGGATTGGGAATTCTTGAATTATCTACGGTGTTTGAGCGGTTGGCACCGGACGCCATCATTAGTATTGCAGATCGTTTTGAGACAATGGCGACTGCGATTGCCTCGACCTATATGAACATCCCATTGGTTCACATTCAGGGAGGAGAAGTGACAGGAAATATCGATGAAAAGGTACGTCATGCCATCACCAAGTTGGCGGATCTACATCTGGTAGCTTCAGCTAAGGCCAAGGAACGAGTGATAAAAATGGGAGAGTCCCCGGAGAAAGTATTTCACACCGGGTGTCCTTCCATCGACTTAGCTCATCGGGTATTATTGGAACCTTCTTTGGATTTTGATCCCTTTGAAAGATACGGAGGCGTAGGAGCGATGTTGGATATCGCTAGTGGGTATATCGTCGTGATGCAGCATCCGGTAACTACCGAATACGAACAATCAAGAAGGCATATTGAAGAGACCTTGCATGCGATAAAAGAACTCGACATGCCGACGTTCTGGTTCTGGCCCAATGTGGATGCGGGTTCGGATGGAACATCCAAAGGAATAAGATCCTTTAGGGAGCAATGGGACATCCCCAACATTCATTTTTTTAAGAATATGGAACCCGATGACTTTCTCAAAGTGCTATACAATTCCAAGTGCCTGATTGGCAATTCGAGTGTGGGGATACGAGAATGTGCGTATCTGGGGGTTCCGGTTGTAAACATCGGCTCCCGGCAAAGGGGTAGAGAAAGAGGGCATAATGTTGTTGATGTAGGCTACAATCGAAACGATATTATAAAGGCTGTTGAAGATCAGTTAATCAATGGGAAATACCCTTCCGATGATATCTATGGTGATGGAAATGCAGGTAATCGAATAGCTGAGTTATTGGCTACCGTCCCCCTTACCTTTGAAAAAAGACTATGCTATTGAAAGGGACAAAAAGGAAGAAACTATTTTTAGCAGAATCTGAGGATTTTAACCCTCAAGTATTAGCGTTGCTCAATAAGTATTTTGAAGTAACTATACCGGAGGACGAAACTTGGGATCTGAAGACGGTCTTGAGGGCGTATGACATCTTTTGGTTTCGATTGGCTTATCAGATCGACGGTAGAGTACTTGATAGTCGCACCACCTGCCAATATCTTGTTACGCCGGTAACAGGGATTAACCACATCGATGAAGCGCTATGTGCAGAATACGGGATAGAGATCATCTGTCTGCGAGGTGAATATAATTTTTTGAGAGAGGTACGGGCTACTGCAGAGATGACGGTAGGGCTGGCGATTGCATTAATGCGCCATATTATCCCAGCCCGGAAGGATGTTGTCACGGGGCATTGGAGGAGAGATTTGTTCAGAGGCGAGGAGTTGTACAAGAAGAAAGCCGGCATCATCGGATATGGCCGGTTGGGCAGGATTGTAGCCGGTTACTTTAAGGCGATGGGTATGGAGGTGTCCGCCTATGATCCATATAGGGAGATTAAGGATGAAGGAATAGTGGTTTACGAGGATATGCACCACTTACTAAGGCAGGCGGACTTAGTGAGTATACATGTAAGTTTGACCTCTGAATCAGCCTATTTTTTTGACACAGCGGCCTTTGAGGCTATGAAAGAAGGGAGTTATCTGATTAATACTTCACGTGGAGAGCTCCTAGAGGAGGCAGCGCTATTAGCGGCGTTGAGATCGGGCAAGTTGGCAGGGGCAGCATTAGATGTATTGGCGGATGAACACTCGATTGATAAAAATCATCCGCTCATTCAGTATGCGGAGAATCACCCCAACCTGCTCATTGTCCCTCACATCGGAGGGAATACTTATGAATCCTTTGAGAAGACGGAGCGTTTCATAGCGGAGAAACTCATCAGAAAACTAGCTGATGTCGATACGTAGGAAGTCTTTGGTGGCCATCATTTGGAATTCCTTCGGGGGGATGACCAATCTAGTATTGGGATTTGTGGTCTCTATTGTTTTATCCAGGATACTAGGTCCTCCTGAGTATGGTTTATTGGCACTGGCGATGTCATTTATCGCCTTTTCCGAAGGCATGGTTGTCATGGGCTTTCACACTTCGATTATCCGCCATAAGCACATGGAGGAGATTGATCTATCTTCTATTTTTGTATTGAACCTCGTATTGGGATTATTTTTTAGCTTATTGTTCTTTTTTTTAGCTCCTTTTATCGAAAGTTGGTATGAAATGGCAGGATTGGGACGAGTTCTTCAAGCACTGTCATTGGTTTTTGTGATCAATGGCTCTACCTTGGTACATCGAGCTTACATGGAAAGGAATTTAGCGTACAAATGGTTAAATATTGCTCGGCTTGTAGCATTGGTTATTAGTAGTGTGCTTGCCATATGGATGGCGCTATCGGGATACGGTGTTTGGAGTCTAGTGGCTTTTAACCTATCCATCGCTAGCATAACTGCGATGGTACTTTTTAGCAAGTCGGGATGGTCGCCATCGCTCCATTTTTCAAGAAAAGCTATCCGGACGCATTGGAAATTCAGTTCTCAGGTTTTCGGGGCCAATCTCATTACCACCGTGGCCCAGAAAATGGATGTCCTCTTGCTTGGAAAGTATGTGGGAGTAGCCCAACTCGGACTCTTCAATCGCGGAAAATCTCTCAATGACCTGGCTACTCGAATACCGACCCAATTTGTGTTAAAACCCCTATTCTCCTCCTTGTCCAAGATACAGGATGACACATCCAATGTTCGGCAGAAGATATCTGAGATTATCCGTATGCTCAGTTTTATATTTGTGCCGGCTTTTGTGTTTGGTATCTTTTATACTCGAGATATCATCTTCTTATTGTACGGTGAAAAATGGATAGGTGTCGTCCCTTATTTGCGTATTTTTCTTCTCATCGGCATCCTGCATATCTGGCGCATCCC
>JALSTN010000018.1 GCA_026983735.1 Saprospiraceae bacterium
AAGACATACCCCTTTTACCTATCTTTCCGGTGTTATCGCTAAGTACAAACCCGGTGATTATGAATTTGATCTCCCCTCCAAACTAATCGAATTATACAAAAATCGGGATTTTGGTCCCTATGCCAATAAACAAGGTGCACTTCCCGTCTGCTTCTTAGGCTCCAATCATACGACAGGGGGCAATTCCGGTAGTCCAGTCATAGATGCATGGGGAAATCTAATAGGCCTCAATTTCGATCGGGTCTGGGAAGGGACGATGAGTGATTATTACTATGATATTAGACTGTGCAGAAATATTATGGTTGACACCAGGTACGTACTATTTCTCATCGATAAATTAGGCGATTGTCACAGACTTATTGAGGAAATGGATCTCGTTCGTCCAAAGTCCAAGGATTAAGTTATAGGACTACTAACCTCTGTTACTTATCAAGCATATCCGAACTTTTACTTTAGATTTTTACCTGAATATATTGAATTGCTTGGAATATTCTGGACTTGTAGCTTGTCACAGTATATCTCAAGAAAAGGGGATTAACCACTGTATCTTTCATACCCTTTCACTATATCATAAAATACTTACTATTTATGTAGTTTTAACCTAAACTTATGTACTATTTCAAGTAATATTTATTCTACAGAGAACGAAAATGAACTTTTCTGCGTTACTACTTTGAAAGTGGAATTCATGTTCCTTTAATATCTTGAGTTTCCCCTTATATATATTAATTACTAACTTTAAAATTACAATTAAATGTCAGATTTATCTAGTTTATTAAACAGCTCTATCGGTAAAAGCCTTATTAATGTTGTCACTTCGAAAATGGGGGCCAATCCTGAACAAGCCCAATCCGCATTGGGGGCCACCATGCCAATGATATTAAGTGCTTTGGCAAAAAATGCATCTTCTGCTGATGGCGCCAAAGGCATTTTTGATGCCATTATGAAAAAACACGACGGTAGTATTTTAGACAACTTAGACGAGGCAGTTACTCAAGATGAAGTTGTAGAAGATGGAGGAGGCATACTCGGTCATATCTTTGGTGATAAGACTGAGAAAGTAGCCGGAGCTGTTAGCCAATCCAGTGGAATGGACTTGTCTTCAGCCATGAATATCATGAAAATGGCAGCTCCTGTCATAATGGGCTACCTCGGTCGACAAACAAGACAAAATAATGTCTCCAACCCAATGGACATTTCCAATATTCTTTCCGGAATGCTAGGCGGCCAACAAGCGGCTACCAGGCATCAAAGTTTTATTGAAAAACTTATTGATCAAGACGGAGATGGTTCTATCATGGACGACATAGCCGGTATGGGTATGAAATATTTGGGCGGAATGTTCAAGAAATAATCCATACATATGTTATTATTACATTAGTTGCGTTTTGCGGATGAGCAATAATATATGTTGCTCCTCCTTCTGAAAAGCCGGTTACGTACCGGCTTTTTTAATTCATTTATAAGAAAATGGCGCTTTTTTTTACAAAAAAAGCTTCAATATCACTATTATTTGTAATTTTGCTTGCAATATCAAATCTTTTGCAACCGTTATGTCTATAAGATGGACAACCCATTTATTGATTCTGTGAACTTATAAATTTTAAAGATATGAAACGAACATGAATTTTATTAAACATAAATTTCACACAGAAGTATGTTTAAAAAAATTCATGTGAGAGCGCAGCGGTTACATAGCTGCAAAAATTTTATAATACTTTTATTATCAATTTATTAGAAAAATTTAAAGATATGAAAAAGAATTTGTTGAAAATAGTCTTGCTCTTTGCTGTTATCCTCGTTCTCTCTTCTTGTAATCGAGGTGTGGGATGTCCTAGTGATTTCTCTATCGGTTCTGTTTGGTCTACTTTTTCTCATGCTTTAGCGCATTTATTCTAACCCTGCATTGGACTGGATTTATCTTGAAGACCCTAAGGAGCTAGAACAAGTTTTACTTCAATCCATGAACAGAGTATGTCTCTTGTTCAAGCACAGCACAAGATGTATTATTTCTGAAAGGGTACTGGACCGTTTTGAAAAAAAATGGGAGGGTGACAAAACAAACCATAATATATCCTTTTTCTTTCTGGATTTAATTGCTTTCAGAGGACTATCAAATGAAATAGCTTCCTTATTTCAGGTTAAGCACGAATCCCCACAAGTCTTGGTTATTCATAAAAAGAAATGTATATATCATACTTCTCATGCGGATATTCTTGACTTGGAATTATCTCGTCAGATTGCCACAGTCTTAGAAGATGACAAAACATCTTGATTTTCGTATAGTTCCCACAGATGACGGTTCGAAGTCCATCTTTCATCCTCTGTACAAGACCCTCTATCATTCGCATTGGGGAGCCTTGCAGGAAAGTAGACATATCTTTCTTCAAGCCGGATTGAACTATTTCATAGAAAACTCCCCTACCCTTCCATCCTCCGAAATTAGAATATTTGAAATGGGGTTTGGCACCGGACTCAATGCTCTTTTATCTCTCCATTGGGCGATTCAAAATAACAACGTATTGCGCTATCATACTATTGAAAAATACCCGGTTCCCCTTCATGTAGTGAATGACTTGGAATATTTCAAGCTTCTGCAGGATGCCTCTAATTCTCTCTCTCAGGATGATTTGTTGAGGTACTTTATACAGATGCATCAAGCTATGATCCAATCTTTACCTACAGTAATGCTTCACCCCAATTTCCAGTTTTTCCCCATTCACGGAGATATTCTTTCATCCACTCTTCCCTCCAACATTGACCTTGTCTTCTACGACGCATTTGCCCCGGACTGCCAACAAGATCTTTGGACTGAGGCCCTACTGCTTAAGGTCTATCAAAGGATGAACCCCAATGCTATATTAGTGACCTTTTGTGCGCAGGGAGCTTTCAAACGTAGATTAAAAAAAGTGGGGTTTCATGTGACCTCTCCTTCCGGCCCTATTGGAAAGAGAGAAATAACTCGTGCGATTAAACCCCCTAATGGATTCTAAAACGCACTTTAGCATACAGTTAACGCCAAAAGAAAACGATAACTTGACATATAAAGAGGCCTGCAATCGATTGGGTTTCATTAGGCGATGGTTCGGATATCAAATTAGCAATCAATAACTTAAAAATTATATTCCATCGAACAAAACAACCTCACAGTTGATGAAGGCTAAAAATTCCTCAATGCTTTCATTATTGCTACATGTTCTTCTTTCAATCCTTGGAGATCCAATCCGGATCGCTTTAGATTCCATTTGGCCCTTAGCCATCTAAATTCATCCCAAAGACGAGTTCCTAAGGATATAAAATAAAAAGAAAATAAAATAATGACAGCGTAAAACCCGATCTTAATGAATAGTATTACAAAGGTAATAATCGTCAAAAAAAGAACCATCAATAAAAATAAGGCATATCGTATCGGTGCGTGAAATGGAGGATCATTATTGACGAGTTTCTTTTGAATCGAGAGTGCTAGTTTATAGGGTATCACACCTAAGATCAAGCCCACTATACCCGGCAAAAAAAGCATTAAAAACCTCAATACACTTCCCGGCTTTCCGTCTTGCATGATTACATAATCAGAGTCAACACCATTCGGAAGACCGCTTAGGTACTCCTTCGCACGCTTCAAGATGTTTTCCCTCTGCAAAGGGTTCAACTTAGAATAATTGCTTGCAGTATTTCTCTCCAACTTCAATTGGGCCCCGGAGTGAATATAAGTTCCATTCTTCTTTCCAGTGTATTCATTTCTTACCATATCCAGTAGTAGATTGCCCTCTTTCTCTAATTCTCCAGGAGCGAAATGAACGATATGTGGCAACATTTTTTCGTATAAGATTGGAGAGAGTTTGCGCATGGTACCTGCCTTATCCATTTCATATTCCTCCAAATATTGATTGAGGGGGAAAGGTCGTCCAAAGGAGATCATTGCCTCACTTCGAATTTCATCCAAATTCGTAAAATTTACTCCTACCGGAATCACAACAATATCCAAGTCTCGATGTCTCTCTAAGGTACCAAAAGCCAATCTCCAAATTCCTCTTTGCAAGGGACGCAAGTGTTTGATTCGCTCGGTACTTCCCTCAGGAAATATCATTAAAACACCATTGTCCTCAAGCATTTTATAACATATCTTAAAGGTTTTTTCGTTTTGTTTAAGATTGGCGATGCCATCCCTGCGCCGAAAAATCGGAATTTGATGGGTTTGCTTCAATAGCCATTTAATGATCTTGCCTTTAAAAATATCTCCCCGGACTAGATAATATAGCTTTCTGGGCTGTATCGAAGCTAGCAGCATGGGCTCCATAAATGAAGACGGATGGTTGCAGGCAAAAATAACAGCAGTCTTTTTGGGGATGTGCTCCAATCCATCCACGTGAATGTTCTTAAAATATCTCCTCATTGTCCATCCCACCAAAGGATTGAAAGTCTTATATATCATCAGCTAATTCTTGGAATATTAGGATAGTCTAATCCTAAATACAACTAAAAAAAACAAAAGTACTCAAAATAATATAACTACGCCACCTCTTTCCTTAAAGTGCGTTATAATTTGATCCATTTTTCACTAGTCAGCTACTTGAGAAAAGACTTTATGGCCTTTTTGGCAGTAGCTATTCTGGCCTGTCCCTCTCCTTTTATCAATTGAAAGGGTATGTTCATCTCCTTTACCAACCTCAAATAAATAGAAAATAATTTCTCCCGATCGTTTGGACTTTCTCTCAATGGGTCCTCTTCCCATGCCACGTCCGGATACATTAGAAGATACATATCAGGCATAGTGCTCATTAAGGCCTTTCTAATCTGAGGCGACACTTTACCGTATTTTACCTTTGACCATATATAAATCGTCAATAAATCAGTATCCGCAAGGACGACAGGCAGGCCACTTCTCTTCCCTTCTCTTAAAGCCTTATGAATTAACCTATCTTGTTGTCGTGCGATCAACTCCAAATCGTGCATTGTGTAAGGCCTTCCTAAATCCTCTAGGTATTCCCGCGCATATTCCTTAACCCAAATCCAGCCTTCCTCTTCAGCAATTCCGGCTGCAAGGGTGGTCTTTCCGGTGGATTCCGGCCCCGTAATAACGACTAACGCAGGGAACTTGAAGCTTGGCATTTGCTATTTTTTACCTCTCTAAAGCATTTTTTAGGAAAATTGTTTGCATTTCACTCTAAATATCATACCTTTACACACGAATACACATAGAATGATGAGAAAGCGCCCCTTTCTTCGCATATTGATTCCCTATATGCTCGGTATACTTATCCAAAATGCCGGATGGTCTAACCTTGCCCTTTGGATACTAACTACCCTTGTCGTACTCTTCGCTTTTGTCGTTTCTATTTACCGTCCAGATCGTAGATTTTTATTGCCGGGAGTCTTCTTGTTCAGCGTGTACCTTTCATTAGGTGTTTTTAGTATGAAATGGTCGTCTGCCGGTTCCATGCCATCTCATTTCGGCC
>JALSTN010000019.1 GCA_026983735.1 Saprospiraceae bacterium
GAATCTCCCTCTGATTACAAGTTATGGACCTTTAACAATTGAATCCGAGATATGCTATTGGTTCAAGCTTTTTTAAGTCCTCGCTTTAGCTCTAAAGATACCGATTTACTTCTTTAACCTCGTCTGACTTATACGAGGGCTAAAACATCATCAGCCGAATATGCAACAATGATCAGACCATTAAAAAGGAGCCCTATGTTGGCTTCGCCGAATACTTTAAGAAGTAAATATCCTTTTAGAACCGCCTTATATGTGCCTGAGTTCTGAATATCCAATGAATATTCAAAATGAAAGGGGCGAGCGAAACTCATGTATGTGTACAGTGGAGTGCCCCGCGCACTTCGTCCCTATCTAGGGGCGAAGCCGGTTACTCGATTGTGCAAAGTATATTTTGTTTTATTTTTATTCCCAATTGAGTTTAAAATCCTCAATTCTACTCCTTTTTTCACATCTCTACTCGCGGTTGAAGTAGAAATACTTTTAAAAATTCTCATATAGTCTATTCTGCTAAATTCATTAATACCAAAACTTGCCATGTATTCAAGGCTCAACATATATCGCTTCAGACGATACCTCACGCTCTTCCTCCATACCCTACTTCCTTGGGCTTTACATGGCTTGAGGGATCTTCCCATCATGAATATGCTTTCGTGCCCGTCAAAAGTGTATACCTTTGTGATTCTACCCTCTTCACTTATTTCAACGCAGGGCCATATGAAACGAACATGAATTTTATTAAACATAAATTTCATACAGAGTTTTGTTTAAAAAAATTCAAGTGAGAGCGAAGCGGTTACATAGCTGCAGAAAATTTATAATACATTTATTTCCAATTTATTAGAAATTTTTAAAGATATGAAACGAACACGAATTTTATTAATCATAAATTCACACACATAGATGACGATAGTATCTGTCCATAAAATCATTCATGCTGAAAGTGTATCTTTTTGCGATATTTTAACTTTTTTTAAATCAATGATACTTAGGCATCACCGTTCTAAAAAAAGACAAAAATCTCATCAAAAATCTACTACTTTCATCTATTAAGCACTTTATGGTCAGACACTATGAAAAAATTCAGGTTAGAGCGAAGCGGTTACATAGCTGCAGAAATTTTATAATACATTTATTATCCATTTATTAGAAAATTTTACAGATATGAAAATTACCAGTCTAAAGAATCCACGTATTTTGGCATGGAGAAAACTGTACAAAAGTCGTGATCGCAAAGATGCCCCTGTGTTTTTGGTAGAAGGGATTCGTGAAGTGCTTCGAGGACTGGAAGCGGGGTTCTCTGCCCAATCTTTAATGTATTGTCCGGATATTATTACTCCCCAAGATTTGGAGCTAATTACCGGATTGATCTCTTCCTCTACCCAATGTCTGGAGTTGAGCAAAGAGGTATATGAGAAACTCGCATATCGGGACAAGACCGAAGGGGTTATCGGAGTATTCACAAAACGGACAATGACACTTGAAGACCTGGATCCGACGTCAGGTAGTCCCTTCATCCTTCTGGAGAATATGGAGAAACCGGGTAATCTCGGTGCGGTTCTAAGGACCGCAGATGCGGTTCGATGCCCCGGTGTTATTATTACCGGACACAAATTGGATCCCTGGCATCCCAATGTCATCCGCGCCAGTCAGGGGGGTGTTTTTACAGTGCCTGTAGTCCTATCTGATAATGAAGAAGTCCACAGGTGGTGCAAAGAACAATCCCTCCCGATCTTCGCTACGGCTTTGCCGTCCTATGGTTCTATGTATGATATCCCGATCGGACAATCCTGTGTAATGGCTTTTGGGACCGAGGCTACAGGGCTATCTCCCTATTGGATGGAGCATGCAGAGGAGTGTTTTACCATTCCGATGGAGGGGAAGGTGGATTCTCTTAATGTCTCAGTGGCTGTAGCATTAGCCCTCTACGAGTCCGTCCGGCAAAGGACCGTATAACCATAATATTGACTAACTTTGCTTCATGATAAAAAACTATTTGGCATCCTTTAAGGGACTGTCTAATCAAGTATGGCTCCTTGCTCTGATTCTGTTGGTCAATAGAAGTGGGACAATGGTTATTCCATTCCTATCCATCTACATGACCCAGTCCTTGGGCTTAAGTCTTCAGCAATCGGGTGTTGTGTTGATGTTTTTTGGGATTGGAGCGGTGATTGGCAATTACCTGGGAGGGAAGTTGGCGGATAGATATGGCGCTTTTCCCATTCTTTTCTCTTCCATGTTTTTAACAGGGGTGATGTTTTTAATCATGGAACACGTAACCAGCTATGTCGGTTTGTGTGTTGCGGTACTTCTTACCACTGTCCTTGCTGATATCTTTAGACCAGCCAATATGAAAGCCCTTGCAGAAAAGAGTTTGCCGGAGAATCGCACGAGATCTATATCTCTGATCAGGTTGTCCTTTAATCTCGGATGGGCCATTGCACCTGCAGTCGGTGGCGTGGCAATAGCCTGGTATGGATATGCTTGGTTGTTTCGATTGGATGGGGCAACTTGCATCGCTGCTTCTATTTTGATATTGTTGCTGTTGGATAGAAAAACAAATGTTGAAGATAAGGCACTGGAACAGATTCAAGATAAGCGGAATTCGAAGACGATTCCGATGAAGTTCTGGCTTTTTTTAAGTGCCAATTTTTTGGGGATGGTTTCCTTCATGCAGATTGTCTCTGCCCTTCCCGTCTTTTATAGAGCTGAAGTAGGGCTCAGCGAACAAGTTATAGGTGGCCTAATGGCGTTGAACGGTATTTTTATAGCGGTCTTCGAGATGCCTTTTGTTTTTAAGTACGAGAAGAGATTTTCTGCTATGACGATGGTCATGTGGGGCACGGTGCTCTTTGCAATTTCATACTTTATTTTCAACTTTGGTTCGACCCTGCTATTGTCCATAGCGTGTATTTTGATGTTGAGTATTGGGGAGATACTCCAGATGCCCTTTGCCAATGCCTGGATTCTGAGTATTGCTCCTGAAGAGAGAATTGGCCAATACATGGCCTATTACGGAATTTCTTTTTCACTATCGTTTATCGTCGCCCCTCCACTCGGTATGTATTTAGCAGATCATCTGGGCTATTTGCCGATGTGGAATATCATGTCTGCTATCGGATTGATTGCCGCCTTGGCGTTTTACATGCTCAATAGAGAGATGTCTTTCGATAGGGAGAAGAAAGGAGGTTTGGTATGAAATGGTTGCCCTTCACCATTGTAAGCCCACTCACTAATCACCGCATCCTTCCGATCTTGATGCTGGCATTTGAAGAAGAATAGAGGAAAAGAAATGAATGGATTTATGTATCTTTGCCAATGAAGTGTAGAAAACCTGCTTTGATTTTTCTCCTACGGTGTGCAGTCTATTGATTATTTGGAAAGCAGGAGAAGGACTATCTTTACGTTGATGTGTTTGTCGGATTTGGTCCATTAAGCATTGATCCAACTCCCAATGCAGCTATTGGTTAGAAGTCGGATAGTAATTGAATAGGAATTTTATTCATCATACATTCACTATGGCGTATTGTATCCTTGTCTATACTATCGTTGGAGTGTGTAGAGAATCCATTTAATAAAATATTTATAATATAATTGATAATATTTAAGTATAAAATTGTATATATTTGAGGCATATTAAAATTAGATTTGGAATATTGATCGTTTTTGTGCTTGTTTTTACAGAGCTCGGTATGCAGACTTTTTGGTTGGAGAAAATGAGTATTTACATTCGGCCAATGGTATACTTAGGTCTTGCCATAAGCTATTTGGTTGTTGGGTTATATTTATCCAAGAGTACTGTTCCTTTGAAAGGGTGGGACCCTGGAGACAAAGCATACATTATTCATGCTATAGTTTTATTTGCTATGTTGGTCTTATTGTTTTTCAGCTGGACAGCATTGAGCGATATTGTCAAGAACAACGTAATAGACCCCTCCAATTCAGATGTTATTCCTTGTGTAGATGCCTATGTTCAGCGACTGTTCAGTGGTGAAAAGGTGTATGAGGTGATACATTTTCCTCAGTGGGATGTAGCCCCGACCTATTTGACGATGATGTGGTTTCCCTATACACTGGCTCATATTTTGGGAATGGATTACAGATTATTTTCATTCTTCATTTTTGTGATTTTTTTGCTTACACTATACGGAAAGTCCCTTTGGCAACAGCCCCGAAAGGTGGAATTGGGGGGGGTATTTCTTTTGGCCTCTTTGATGTTGTGGTTGTTGATTCGCAGTGATACCGGCATTTTTGCCTTTACTTTGGAATTGACCATAGCGGTGTTTTATATGATTTTAGCATTGACCATTTTACATAGGAGTAGTGTAGTGATGGCGCTCGGCATATTACTGTGTTTGCTTTCGAGATATTCTTTGAGTTTTTGGTTGGTAAGTTATGTGTTAGTGATCGGGATGGTGCGTGGATGGAAGGAATTTGCCAAGGTCAACCTATATGTTCTGGCGGGTGTTTTGCTCTTGTTCTTTCCCTTCATCGCAGATAATCCACATATCTTTATCCAAGGCTTCAAATACTACGATATAGCAGCATTGGGAGAATGGAAGGTTCAAGATTGGCAAGCCCCCGGTGAAGACCCATTTCAACTTTCGCGGGGGTTTGGGTTTGCGATTTACTTTTATAAATTAGCTGGTGGGGTAGTTGTAGAAAGGTTAAAGTTACTTCAGACGACACATATGATACTCTCGTTTTTAGCGGGCATTTCCGTTTTTATACTGTATTTTATGAATCGTCAATCGATCGTTCGACCGAGGTTGTTTTTGATGTTTGGGTTGAAGTTTTTTCTGATGATATTTCTTGTATTTTTACAGGTCCCGTACAGTTATCTTTTCCTTGTCCCATTATTTTTGAGTATTCCTATTTTGTATGAAATATATGAGGGATAAACTTCATCTGTGTCTCCTGCCAAAATCCCATTAAAACGGAAGTGCAACCATTTCATAACCCATTCCCCCCAAAGCGAAATGGCTGCCATTTCATACCCGTCTTCCCAAAAGCGAAATTGCAACCATTTCATACCAATACCTGAATGAAATGATGATTGTAACCCTGCTGCTCCACTTGAAAAAAAGGGAAGGCAAAACACCTTGTTGTTGGAGGCGGGAAGACCATGACCATAGAATTCCAATACCCACTAGACATTAAAACAATATATCCTACCGCTTGTTAGATACACAGGACGAAGGATTCGTTCATTCAATTGAAAATACAAATAAACAATGGATTTTATACAGAAAATTAATGAGGACCTCAAGGCAGCAATGAAGGCCAAGGATCAAGTAAAACTCCGTACGGTTCGCGCGGTTAAAGCGGCGATTCTACTGGCGCAGACGGATGGTTCCGGTCAACAGGTAGATGAGGCAAAAGGGCTCAAAATTATCAATAAACTACTGAAGCAGC
>JALSTN010000020.1 GCA_026983735.1 Saprospiraceae bacterium
CCTACATTCACCTTTCACGGGGACTCTTATTGACATTGTTATTTAGAAAAGGGTTATTCTCAACGGGTTTGAATATCTTATCCCTTCTTGGGGGATATTGTTTTAACAAATCCTTGGGTCTTGTTGGTCTTCTTTCAAATCCACCACCACAATTTGGGCATACATTTTTCAACACCTTGTCTACGCATTCTTTACAATACGTGCATTCAAAGGAGCATATCATAGCATCCTCAGAGTTATTAGGTAAGTATTTATCACAATTTTCACAGTTAAGTCTTATTTCTAACATTGTAGTTTTTTTACAAAGATTAGAGTATTTAATAATAATGAGTAATGTTTAGCACCTATGCAAATAGCCCTTATTTTAGCAGGATATCAATACCTCAACAAAGGAGTGAAGTCTAGTGCCCCTCCTCTTTAAGAGTAGTAAAAAAATTTAATGTCGTAACAATTCCTTTACTTCATCAGGTTTCAACTCTAGATCCCATGTAGGACTTCCGATTTCTCTTAGTAATACAGAAAGAATCACATTCCCTTTATTTTTTTTGTCGCCGAGCATATATCGAATAATTTGTTCAATATTCTCTTCATTTAGCTTCGGTAGGGTAGGGTAATGCATCTCTATAAAAGGACGGATTTCTTCATATACCCCAGAAGAAGGGTCTACGTACTTTGATACATATTTTGTTTCCAACAACATTCCAAGTGCAACTGCATCTCCATGTGTGAGAGGGGCTGACGATTTCATATAGAAAGATTCTATTGCATGTCCTATGGTATGGCCAAAATTAAGCGTCTTTCGCAACCCTTTTTCATAGGGATCTCTCATCACAATCTCCTGTTTAATTGCTACTGATTTCTGAATGAGCTCTCGATCACAAAATCCTTGAATATTTGTTATTTGTTGGAATTTTCTCCATAAAGTCAAATCGTAAATAAGAGCAGCTTTGATCATTTCAGCTGCACCACTTCTAGTCTCTTTCTCTGGCAAGGTATACAGCCAAGTTGGATCAATTAACACCGCTTTAGGAAGACGAATGGTGCCCAAATAATTTTTGAGATGCATAAAATCTATACCATTTTTACCTCCAATTGCAGCATCTACCATCGATAAGAGGGTAGTAGGAATATGCACACAATCTATACCTCGCTTATATACAGAAGCACAATAACCGCCTAGATCCGTTACAACTCCACCTCCTAATGTGAGCATTAATGCATTTCGGTCTAAGTTAAAGGAAACCATTTTTTTCCAAACCTCTTTTGCTGTATCTAAATTCTTATTGGATTCACCCGATGGAATCTCAATCGATTTAAATTCATGTTTGAATCTCTCTTTAAATATCGGCAAGCAGTACACTGAGGTGTTACTATCCGAAAGAACGACAATATCAGAAGCATCATTGGCTATTTCTTCCAATCGACTATCCCAATCATACAGGATCGTATCTTTGAACTCCATTGCGCTATAATTAATTGATATTAAGGCTAATGTATCGACCGTAAACTCCAAGCTTCTGCTTTTTTTAGAAATAATATTTTGGTTTTGGTCCAAACCAATTTAAATAATTCTGAATGCCGATAGGCTTCCAAATCATCGGGAGTTACCCAATGACTATAAGTCATGATAATTTGCGGATTGTTAATATCTTGCAATACTTCTACACCGAGACACCCCGGGAACCCACGTATTTTTTCTAAATGCTCATGTAAAACATTTAGGAACTCATCTACAGAATCAGGTGTGAAATGCATTTTGACAATTCGTGTTATCATTCTTCAAAGATTATTTGAATGGTTTCATCTTTATTAAGACCCAGCTCCTCTGCTGCGTTGCCCATGATAGTCGCAATAACCATATTTCCATGCATATTGAATATACTAATAGGTTCGCCCACTGTACCGTCAGCATAGGAAGATGATATGCGGGTAATAGGATCTGAATGCTTAAAATATATCTTAAATGGACGTTCTTTGCGAATAGTATCAAAGAGGGTCTTATCTAGGTTTACTATAACATTTCCATATTTGTCAATATGGATGATGGAAGCTCGAATTTGGTTTTCCTGCACAATCGGCTGAATATTCAATCTAGTTACAAGTTTAGTCGTTTTAGCCGTGCATTCAGCTAGAGGTGTTCCAGTACGGATATTGTGTATAAGTTCAGAAATATGGTAAAACGGACTTTGAACCATTTGGCCCGACATCTCAAATACCTCAGAATTCAGATTGTCAAATACCAAAGAGAAAAGACCATTGTTTGGTCCTATATAATATCGATGCTCCAACTTGAAAACTATCAGGGGTTGATTTAATTCATGATTCTTTACATAGGCTATATGAAAACTGCCTGGCGGAAAGGTCTTATGAATGTTTCTTAAAACCCAAGCAGCCTCAATAATATTATGTGATTCTATTTCATGAGTAATATCTATGATTTGAATACCGGGATTGAGTGATAGTAGATTGCCCTTCATAGCACCAGAATAGTAATCCTTTGTTCCAAAATCTGATATAAGTGTAACAATAGCCATTGATAAAACTTATTTTCTATACCTATACAATATGTTGAAGACTCCATTCATCTTCTCAGGGAATGTTAACTGACATAAGAGTCAATTCCGGATGAATAATACATTTTTATTGTCATAAGAAACATATTTTCATATCATGTGTTTCTGTAATGTATCGGTAAAAATTAGAAGTGACCATTCATTCCTTGAAGTGGACTTCTTTTGCTCAGTCCTTTACAAAACAGTATTAAAGTCATGAAACCAACATAAATTTATTCATATTCAAAACCAGGCTCAAAGCTAATAAACCTTTTTTAATTAATTGGTTATTTATAACATAAAAAAATAATATATCTTTGCCATTAAGTGAAATTACCCTGCAATTGGACGGTGTTGAATTATTAGAGTTGTTTGGACACCACGACAGTAAACTGAATATGTTAAGAAGGGCCTATCCCGATCTAGCAATACATTCCAGAGGGGATAGACTAAAATTGTCTGGTGAAAAAAAATACGCACAACGAGCAAAATCCAAAGTGGAGGCCATGCTCAAAGTCCTTAGAAAAACAGGACGACTGAGTAAATATGATATACAGGATATCCTTAACAACCCATCTGCCTCTATTGCTTCATCTACTCAGAATAAGAGTGCTGAAGTTATCCTGTTTGGTAAGGATGGAAGGCCCATTAGCGCAAGAACGGCCAACCAAAAAAGACTGATGGTATCCGTTGAGGAAAACGACGTAGTGTTTGCGGTTGGCCCGGCTGGAACGGGCAAGACCTATACCGCCGTAGCTCTTGCCGTTCGTGCTCTAAAAAATAGAGCTGTTAAGAAAATAATCCTTACCCGCCCAGCTGTAGAAGCAGGTGAAAGTTTGGGCTTTTTACCCGGTGACCTTAAAGAAAAGGTAGACCCTTACTTGACCCCACTCTATGATGCATTGAACGATATGATCCCACCGGATAAGTTGAAACACTTTATGGAGCAACGCACAATAGAAGTGGCGCCACTTGCCTTTATGAGAGGGAGGACCTTGGATGAAGCATTTGTCATCTTGGATGAAGCCCAGAATGCTACCGTCATGCAAATCAAAATGTTTCTTACCAGACTTGGCCCAAGAGCTAAATATGTCATCACAGGGGATTTAACACAAGTTGACTTACCCTTCAAGCAGCGTTCCGGCTTGCGTAAGGCAATGGCTTTATTGGAACATATACCCGGAATTGAAGTCATTAGAATGAATGAAGATGACGTAGTGCGACATCGTCTAGTTAAGGATATTATACGGGTTTTTGGGGAAGATGCCGAACGAGAAAGAGCTAAGAGGGAGGAAGAGGAATAAGGATACTACTAACCTCAAATTGCTCTTACTTCATATCGTATAAATGGGATATGAATACTGCATCCTTCCCGATTTTTTGCCGATAAAGGAGTATCTTTTCTTCGATTTAAAGGATTTTACTGTTAGCAACTCTGAAATAAATTTAGGTGCGAGCGTAGCAGTTCCTACCTAATATTTGTAATACATTTATTCTTATATTAATATGATTTTGTTAAGATATAGCCATGTCTTTTGGTTTAAGGCTGAATCAGAAATAATTTTTATTTAGTTGACTATCTCCAACAATTTGAATCCTTCCTCTAAAACACTAAATAGAGTGTAAGTGTTTTGAAGATAATGTTGATTAGTGTGCGAACTAATATAGCATATGTGATGCTCAATAAAAGATTATCCTCCTTTTAAAGGGCTATCTATTCAGTGTGAATTGTTAATCTATGGAAAATACTTTCTTAATTTATTCTCTTATGTATATAGTCTTACTCTTATCTTTCAGGCCACTTATAAATAGGATCAGACTATATATTTTTTCATCAGATTGTTAAAAAATACACTTCTTTTTGATATTGAGTACATCTTTCTGCCATTTCATACAAAACCAATAATCCAATGATTCATAAAACCATTATCGAGCCCTTCAAGATCAAGAGCGTAGAGCCCATCTATCTCACTACTGAACAGGAGAGGTTGGAGTTAATTGAAGCGGCTCATTACAATCCCTTTTTACTTCATTCTACGGATGTTATAATCGACTTGTTGACGGATAGTGGAACATCAGCCATGAGTTCCGAACAATGGGCAGGGATCATGCGTGGGGATGAATCTTATGCGGGGTCGCAAAGTTGGTTCAAAATGTATGACGCGGTATACAGTTTAACCGGGATGAAGCATATATTGCCCACTCACCAAGGTAGAGCAGGGGAGCGGATAGTATATAGTCATCTTGGCGGTCCGGGGAAAGTTTTTTTCTCCAATACACATTTTGACACGACCAGAGCGAATATCGAATTTTATGGTGCTACTGCGATAGATATACCGACACAAGAAGCTAAAGACACCTCATTAATTCGTCCGTTTAAAGGAAATATGGATGTCGACAAGCTAGAAGAACTTATCAAGCACTACGGTGCATCCAATATTGGAGCGGTTATACTCACAGTTACCAACAACAGTGGGGGGGGCCAACCTGTGAGCATGCAGAATGCTCATCAAATACGTAAAGTCTGCAATCAGTATGACATTTTATTCCTACTTGATTGCTGTAGGATAGCTGAGAATTCCTACTTTATAAAACATCGTGAAGAAGGGATGGAGAACAAGAGTTATGTTGAAATCGCCCGTGAGATGTTTAATCTAGCTGATGGCGCGATTATGAGTGCAAAGAAGGATGCACTTGTAAATATGGGCGGATTTGTCGCATTAAGGGATGATGCCTTATTTGAAGAATTGACAAGTCTTCTTATTATTACAGAAGGATTTACTACCTATGGTGGTTTATCTGGGAGGGACATGGAAGCTTTAGCCATCGGCCTTAAGGAGATATTTGATCCGCATTACTTAGAATACAGAGTCAAAAGCACGGCTTATCTCGGCGAACACCTACATCAAATGGGTGTTCCAATTATGTTGCCAACAGGGGGACATGCAGTTTATATCGATGCCAAAAAATTGTATCCGAATATCCCTCCTCACGAATATCCGGGACAGGCTCTTGTTGTAGAATTGTATAAGATAGGAGGCATACGAGCTGTTGAGATCGGATCGGTTATGTTTGGGAAATATAGTGACGGGGGGCAACTCATCCCCGCAGCTGCCGAATTGGTTCGTTTAGCTATTCCAAGACGGGTTTATACTCAGAGTCACATAGAGTATGTTATAGAAACCTTTTCCAACATTATGAGAAATAGAGAACATGTAAGAGGGTATGAAATAGTAGAAGAACCGAAGTTTTTGAGACATTTTACCGCTAAATTTCAACCCTTGTAGTATCTTGTGTTTGATTGCAATAATTACTAGGCAATCTCCTGGTAAAATTGACATTATACTCTATAGTATTCTTGTTTCCAAATAGCCTAATCCAGATTATAAGGTATTGATGTATCTGTAAAGTGTGATATGCAAGCCGGACTACTCTGAGTTTTTTTAATTCAAAATTTACAAGATGCGCTTATATTTAATAATTGTTCTTGTCGTTTTAGCATTTGGTTGCCAATGTCCCTCTACCTCTTGTCAAGTAAAGGATGTAAATTCCTCAAAAAGAATTATTCCTGGGGCGGAACGAATATCCCTTTATCTCAATTATCTCAAAGGAAAAAATGTTGCTTTGGTCGTCAATCAAAGTTCTAGGGTCCATGATAAACATCTCTTGGATACCTTACTACAATCAGATATAAACATAGTTAAGATCTTTTCTCCGGAACATGGTTTTAGAGGGAATGCGGATGCAGGAGCTCACATAAAGGATAGTAGAGATACCAAAACGGGATTACCTATTATTTCACTCTATGGGAAGAACCGTAAACCTACGCCTGCTCAGTTGAAAGATGTAAATATAGTAGTATTTGATATTCAAGACGTAGGGGTACGATTTTATACCTATATCTCTACACTACATCTCGTAATGGAAGCATGTGCAGAAAACCACAAACCGCTCCTTCTCTTAGACCGACCTAATCCCAATGGACACTACATCGATGGTCCAATACTCGACACTGCCTTTCGTTCCTTTGTAGGAATGCATCCGGTGCCCATCGTATATGGAATGACGATTGGAGAATATGGCAAGATGATCAATGGAGAGCATTGGCTTAATAGAGGAATACAATGTGAATTGTCTGTAATACCTTGTCTCAACTATAAGCATAACATGGCGTACCGCTTACCTGTAAAGCCATCTCCTAATTTACCCAATTATCGCTCAATTCTACTTTATCCTTCACTTTGTTTACTCGAGCCTACTACGGTAAGTATAGGGCGAGGAACTTCGAAGCAATTTCAAATTATGGGACATCCTTCTTGGCCGGATACACTATTCTCTTTCATTCCTCGACCGAATAAAGGCGCCTCTCACCCTAAACAAGAGGGGAAAGACTGTTACGGCTATGATTTTACAAAGGAGACAACAGAAGATTTATTTAATGAGGATAGGATTCACCTCAATTACCTTATAAAGGCGTGGGCTATGACTCCGCATTCCGACTTTTTCATATCTAATGGTTCTTTTGATCGAATCGCTGGATCTTCTAAATTGCGCAATCAATTGATAGCGGGAGCCTCTGAAGAGGACATTCGCCAATCTTGGGAGGAAGGCCTTGGGCATTTTAAAGCGATGCGACTAAAATACTTACTTTATCCCTAACCGCTTAAATTTTTGTTTTTAATAAAATAGAAGTCTATGAGTAAAATAAATGCCACTGTAAAAATAACCCTTGAAGGATTGGAAGCTCCTCAGGTTTGGCGAGAATTGTCTATACCTTTAAACATTACTTTTGAGCAATTGCATCAAATAATACAGGCGGCCTTTGGGTGGGAAGACTCGCATCTCTATGCTTTTTGTGAACGAAACTTAAGGGATTTAATTACCATCAATTGTCCAATTGATGAAGACGCCGTGGTGAAAGCTAATGAAGTTGTGATTTCTAATCTAATGATCAATTTGTTTAATCGAAAAATCTACACCAAAGATAGCGTTCCCTTCAAATATATTTACGACTATGGAGATAGCTGGACTCATCAGATCGATGTTCTAACTATTGAGTATGATTCTGCCGAATATATCACTTTGAAAAACGGTAACGGAGCTTGTCCACCTGAAGATATTGGTGGTGTCCCCATCTATGAAGCGATAAAAAATGGAGAGATTGAGATTGGATTGCCTCCGGGGTTTGATCCTGATTATTTTGATCAATCACTAGCTAAAGCAAGACTTCGAGAACTTGAACGCATCATCATCGCATCTTACCGACAATAAAAATAATGGGAAATTTGGGTTAAATGCATAAAATTCAATGCTCCACATTGGCCATAAAACACAAGACCACTCAGTACCTTAACTATTCAAAAATGAAAGAATGGCAATGGCATAGACTTCAAAAGAAAACGATTAATTAATCTTTAAAATTTTAATTTCAACACGTTGATTTTTTGCACGACCTTCTTTCGTCCTGTTTGTTGCAATAGGCTTGCGTTTACCATAACCTTTATAGGAAATACGTTTTGCGGGTATCCCTCTGCGAACAAGATAACTAGCTACATTTCTAGCTCTAGCTTTAGATAGACGATCACAGTAAGAATGAGGAGGAATCCCATTTGTATGCCCACCAACCTCTATCACCAAGGATGGATTGTTTATCATAAATTGATACACATCATCTAAAATTGCCTCAGAAGCTTTTAAAATATCTGTAGAGTCTGCATCAAATTGTAATCGGTCAACTCTGAGTGTTTGTCCTACCTTGAGGTCTTTTAATTTTAGATTGGCGAATGTATTCGGTCGCCCTATTTCAATATCTTTTTGAATCTTACACTTATTAGCATCTGTTACAAACACGGTATTTTTTCCGGGAAGCGCCCTTTCGAGGTTAGGTCCTCGAGCCCCATTACTCCATTTGATGCGGTACTCCGGAACTCCTCCATCTACATGAATTCTAGCTGAGCCATCTCTAGACCCCGGCGCACTAGCATTTTCTATATTAAGAACGGCTATGCTCAAAGGGGCAGGTTCCGTCACTCTACTATTGGTTACATATACATGCCCTTCAGCATCCGTTACTGTAACGATATACTTTCCTGAGGCTAGCCCCCTGATTCTACTTCCTTTGAGAGATGGAGAATTCCATTTATAATTATATGGACTTTTTCCACCGTGAACGACTACGCGTATTTCTCCTCGTCTATCGCCGGAGCATGGATTATTTTTCTTTGTAGTGGCTATAGCGGTAAGTCTCTTCTCTTCGGCTGTTGCTGTCTCGAGCCTAAAAATACCCTTTCTAGAGGAACCTATCCATATATCATCATTTTTATCAGCTATTAGAGCTACTTGACGGGCGCTCAAAAAACCCTTATCTTGATCAAACGTCTTTACTTTATCCTCATAAGGATCAAACTGGACAAGGATCCCTGAGGCTATATAAATATTACCCTTGCGGTCAGCAGCCAATGCCCTGACTTCTCCTGAACTCAAGTCTCTTTTTACAGCGGTAGGGTACCAGCGATACTTATAGTTATAATCGATAAGATACATCTCTTTATTGCTTACAATCCATACTCCCTCTTTATTAGTAGTAGCAGCTTGAAATTTTTCACTCTTGTTAAATATTTTCCAAGTGCGCTTAGCAGTCTTTCCTTTATGAATAATGGCCAATCCACCATTGGTCCCGGCAAATATGGCCCCCTTGGGATCGACCAATAATACATTGACCGTATCGTTGGGTAGTTCACTGTTCTTCATGGTGTAATGCTTAGAAAATTTTAGCAGCTTGGGATTATAGGTATATATTCCGTCATTTGTGCCAATCCAAATCAGATTTTTAACGTATGCCATAGATCGAATCTCAACTAACGGATTTGCCACTTTTCCCACTTTTTGTTGATCTGGATCCAATATAACACCGTCTGAAGATCCTGCCCATACACCCCATTTCTTTGAAAATGCCAATGCCCCAATTGATTTGCCCTGTAGTACCGGTACCCAGTCAGAATTCATTGAAGCAAACTTGAATAATCCTTTATCCGTTGCTAGCCATTTGGTGTTTTCTTCATCGACAATAATATCGTGAACCTGCATAGATTCATCAAACTTGCTATACTTTTCAAGGTTTGAATTGGTGTCTAATTCCCCTTTCTGAGCATAGGTATTCCATCCTCTTAATGTCAGTAATAGTATAAGTATGACTGAATAATAACAAAATATTTGTTGGCGCATATTTAAAAACAATTGGTTGTTTTATAGAATTAAAATAAGAAATTTAAGTTAGCCGATACTTCCATTCTAATTTGCAAAACGAATAATAGTTGTGGCTAAAACGTCGGACAGAAGTTGAAATCATTTTCATAATTTCCAATGTAGGTCATGGACAATTCAAATCCTACCATTCCGCCAACTCCTTTGAAGTAATCGTGCAATAATTGATCGTAACTCAAGCCTATAATTAATCCATTCAACTCGGTCCCCACCATTGCTGCGATGGATTTTAATCCAAATTGACTTCCATTATTTCCTCCAATCACCCATGCTCCAAGATAGAAAGCACTCAGACGAGCATCATAAAATTGCCTCCTGATAGTCCCTCCCAAAGATATGTCTTTCAATGGGCCTTGAGACGCAAGTTTGATAGAGGGATTATATCTCATCTTGTCTTGTTCGACGACTAATCCTGCATATACGTGAAATCTCCGATATAGATAATTCTCCTTAGAGAAAGGAACATTGTTATCTTCTATTTTGCTAAAATAAGAAACTTGCGATTTTATTAAATGATATCCGGATGTGCCTATATAAAATGATCTGCCTTTGTTATATCTAGTCTTAAATTGCAACCCAAAGGCCAATTCAGGATGGGCCAAACTATTGGGAGGGAGTATCTCTGCTGAAGGTTGATTATATTTTTTTATACCATCAAATTGATCTTCAAAAGTAAAATTTTCATAATTAACCCCTCTTTGACTGACTCCTAAGTGCATACCCGCTTGTAGCGAACTATTTCGATTTATTTGTTTGTTGTAGGCCGTGCTTACAGACATGTGATTAATATGGGTCTGATACGAAGCAAAACGATCAGAGAAAAAAAGAATACCCAATGCAAAATAATCCGACTTACCTTTGATTTGAAATCTTGCATCTCCACCAAATGAGTAGGAGACAATGGGCGCTCCAAGCGCTGGACTCCATTGATTTCTGTGAATAAGACTAACCCTAAATCTTCCCGGAATATCTCCTGTCATGGCTGGATTGACGAGTAGGGGAGATGCAAAAGATTGGACAAATCGGAGTTCTTGGGCTTCTACTGCATTTAATCCAATTTGTATAATCGATAGGACAACCAAGGTGACTACTCTTAGCTGGGCGCAAACTTTGAAAAGAAGAAGGAATCGTTTTTCCTGCATTTCGAATAATTTATATGTATTCTTTACGGTAACCAATTGCAGTTAAGTAACCCAAATTTGCTTCGATATATTGTAATTTAATCTATAAATCCCTGAGATTTCATCCATTCATCATTAAAGAGTTTTCCTACATATCTACTTCCATGATCATGAAAAATTATAACTACTACATCCTCAGATTTTAATTGTTCCTTTAACTGTTTTAATCCTGCTAAAGCAGAACCTGCTGAATACCCAAGCAGAAGCCCCTCCTCCCTCGCCAATGCTCTTGCTGCTAATGCAGCATCTTTATCACTTACTTTCTCAAAGTGATCAATTAGTGAAAAGTCGACATTCTTAGGAAGTATATCTTCTCCAATTCCTTCAGTGATATAAGGATAAATCTCTTTTTCATCAAAAACACCTGTTTCATGGTACTTCTTAAACACAGACCCATAAGTATCAATGCCCCATACTTTGATATTCGGATTCTTCTCCTTGAGATATTTGGCCGTACCACTTATTGTGCCACCCGTCCCAACACCTACAATAAGATGAGTGATTTTTCCTTCTGTCTGTCTCCATATTTCCGGTCCTGTACTCAAATAGTGTGCCTTTGGATTTGAAGGGTTGTCATATTGATTACACCAAAATGAATTGGGTATCTCTTCATTGAGTCGGGCAGCTACAGAATAATAGGACTTAGGATCATCAGAGGCAACCGCTGTCGGACATACTATCACTTCAGCTCCCAATGCACGAAGAATATCCATTTTCTCTTTGGATTGCTTGTCTGTGGTAGTAAAAATACATTTGTATCCTCGCACAGAAGCGATTAGGGCAAGCCCCATTCCCGTATTCCCTGAAGTACACTCAATTATTGTTCCTCCCGGCTTTAATTTCCCCGCAGCTTCCGCGTCGTTTATCATCTGCACCGCCATGCGATCTTTTATGGAATGTCCCGGGTTGAAGGTTTCTATTTTACCTAATATCAACCCCGGCACATCTAATACCGTCTTATTCAATCGGACCAGTGGGGTGTTCCCGATCGTCTCCAAAATATTGTTTTTATAGTCCATTTGGTTAATTTTGACGCAAAACTACAAAGATATATCCATACTCTTCACTTTCAATGGAACTGAGATGGATTATAGCCTGCTTTGATAATATAATGTATACAAAGTAGTCTAGGAAAGCTGTGTGGTTAAGTGTACATGGCTTCCATTGTCCTTTGTATTTTACGAATATCAGCGAATAGATTATAGGAGGTGCTATTGGTAGTATTTCACTTTGACATAGAATCTAGGATCTATAGCGCCAAGATGATCGGCTACTGCAGAACTGACAATCATATCAATATCCTTAGGGTATGTGCCCGGCAAAATACGTCCAATTACTTTAGCTTTAACCGCAATATCCATATTGGGATTGTATATTTCAATAATTGTCCCCGGCGCAATATATTTATGTAGGACTAACAAACCCTTTTGGTGACTCCCTTTATTCCAAAATGCCAAATTTTTGTCTTGCCTTAACATCAACTCCCTGTTGACAAAGCCGGAATCTAATGACCATTGTTCCCGAGATTCTGCCTTTCGCTCCGAGAGCTCTTCTGCACGTTTAAATGGACTGATGCCACTCGTATTTATCCATCCCACTAGCATTAATTGGCCAGGTCTTAGGTCTATAGAATTTAGATGATTGATTTCAATAAGCCGAGCTGTACTGCTATTAAAAACTCTTCTAGCTATTCCAAACAGCGTTTCCCCCTTAGACACCTTATAAAAACAGGGTGCATAATTGGAGTCAGTAGAAGACAAAACATCATCATTTATGACATTAATTGGAATGGGAATCTTAAGGCGCCCCCCAATTTTAATTTTTTCCCCCATTAACCATGGGTTCGCATCATAAAGCAGCTTTATATCTAATCCATAATACTTCGAAATGGAGAAAAGCGTCTGATTCTTCTCAATGAGGTGATCATACATCAAATGCCCATCCTTTAAATAGAGCAAGACACTGTCCGAGGAATGGAGATAAGGGAAAGGAGCAGCATGAAAATTACCAACAGTTTCTTGACAATAACTACTTTTGGGCAACCAAAACACTACCCATACAAATAGGATAAATCTAATCATATAAAATCTGTATTTACTAATAGTAATGCAAAGATACAAATTAAGATTTATCCTAAAGTGTTATTAACTAAAATTTAATAGTTTATTTTGAGTAATTCGTATGAAATAGTTGGAATAATTCCTGCCAGGTATGCCTCTACTAGATTTCCAGGCAAGTTACTTGCTGATCTAAATGGAAAAACAGTAATACAACATGTATATGAAAAGTGTTGTCATTCAAAAAGCTTAACGAGGGTCATTATAGCAACAGATGATTTGAGAATTTACGATCACGCTATGCAATTCGGGGCAGAAGTGGTAATGACCGCCCCGTCCATACAAAATGGTACACTGAGATGCTTGGCAGCATTAAAGAAGACACCTCATATAAAAACAGACTTTATGGTGAATATCCAGGGAGATGAACCTTTTATATTACCTGAGGAAATAGACCATATATCAGAGGCATTGTGCAACGGAGAATCAGATATTGTCACCCTCGTTACGGATATCGACAACCCGGCATCTCATCAGGATCCCAATGTGGTTAAAGTCGTCTTAGATCAACAAAATTACGCACTTTACTTTAGCCGTCTAGCTATACCATATTTAGACGGAGATAGTGCGCTACATACCCCTTTGTATCAACACATAGGCATATATGGCTTCCGTCTAAGTACTTTAAGGGATCTCATAGAATTACCTCCTACAACCTTGGAAAAAGCCGAAAAACTAGAGCAACTAAGATGGCTCCAACACAGATACCCCATTAAAACAATATATACCTCCAATACACACATAGGGATTGATGTTCCCGATGATCTTCTTCGCGCTAAAGCGCAGTTAAAAAAGCTCAATTCATTGTAGTTGACACTACTATACCTTAAACTAATGCTTTGCTTTCTTTAAGTCTTGTGGCCCAAATGGATGAGGTAATAATGCTTCTGCACTATGAAAATGATGATAACCAGCACTTGTACTCCCACTTAAGATTTCGATAGGGGTATCTTGTCTGCTTTGGGCTTCGTAAATTACTTGCCGACAAGCCCCACAAGGGGCAATTGGTGACACGTCAGGACTATGCCTGTTAACTGTGATAAATATTTTAGTGATGGATAAATGGGGGTATTGTGATTTAGCACTGAATACGGCAACTCTTTCAGCACACATACTAAGGGGATAGGATGCATTTTCTTGATTAGCCCCTGTCACAATCGTACCATCCTCCAATTCGAGGGCACAACCTACTTTGTACTTCGAATAAGGAGCATAGGCATTTTCACATACTTTAGTCGCTTTTTCAGACAATATATCCCACACCCTAGGCAGAATAGCCAATGATTCTATTTTCTTGCTCATTTATTTAACTCTTTAGACTACTAACTATTTTAATTTCAAATTTCATACCGAGTTAGAAATTGATTACCTATAGACTATTAATCCTTTACCTATATTTTAACCCAAACCCTGCAGTAGAATTCGTAGCGTGGGGTATTAGTAAGATATTTTAAGAACTATTGAGTGCATAATTCGCCAAGACACTATCCGATGGAACTGCACTCTTCCTTTCTCAATGTTAATGCTAAACTATTGCTTCATTGTATCCTCCATCACTACTTCTAATACACCTCTTTGGTTAAATCTACTATGACTGTGACCAAGTTCACATTTTTTGAAGTTTTGAAAGATTACTTTTGTCAACGATTTACGTTTAATTTTAATTTACAAATAACAATTAATATGACAATAGAAGAAGCCTTAACACAAGGAACGCTTATTGATGTTCGGGAACCAATGGAATTTCAAATGCAACACGCAGAAGGAGCGATTAATATTCCTCTGGGAGAGATTATGAACAAACAATCTGATATTAATACGATGAAAAAGCCGATTTTACTCTATTGTCAATCGGGCAATAGAAGTGGACAGGCGGAAATGTTATTACGAACGCTTGGGGTCGAGGATGCCTTCAATATCGGGAGTGTTTTTGAGGTCATTCAGTTGCAAAGACAAATGCAAAATACTTAAAAGACTAGCAAATTTATACCCAAGAAGAAAAGGAGATTCAATGAATCTCCTTTTCTTTTTTCAAGTAATTGGTCTTTTCATTCAAATTATATTTTCACAAATCTAAACGGATGTGATTCGCCATTTTGTGTTTTTACCAACACGATATATGAGCCGGAATTAAGTCTTGATATCTCTCTAGTTTCATGCCCTTCTTCTACCGGACCATCTGAAAATTTCCACTGGTCTACTTTCACTCCATCCATAGACCATATTGAAGCTTCGAAATCTACCTTGCGATTAATATTGTATACGATTTGTAAATCCTCCGTTACTAAAGTGGAGTGGAGGCCTATATCATTCACATCATCGACCTCAATAATACCGGTAATATTAATGGCATCGGTACGAGATAGTTTGAATTCATGTTTCCCAACCGTCTTATTGAGCCTTTTAAACCATTTTTTGGGACCGTGGTTTAGGGTGTAATACACTTCTACGCCTTTAGATTTAAAATCTCCATCTTCAAATCCTTCAAACCCTACTTCCAATGAGACGGGCTTTCGGCTGTAATTGGTCAAATCCAAACCCGGGGTAGTATAACATACTTGATTGGTATATCCGGTAGACTCTATTAACAATCCGCCATTTACCCCCCTGACGCGTAATCCGTCCTTATAGCCATCTTCCGCTATAATGGAACCAAAAGGGTTTCCATTAGAGGTTGGAGGAATACACGTTCCACAGTTATTACAGTTATTCGGATTACTATTATTAAAACAATTATCTATATATGTTTTCTCGTCAATCTTTAAATCTGTGCCCAATTCCCCTATATCGTAAATAATGAAATTTTGGCTTCCAAAATTTCTAACTCTGATATAATGTAACGCCAAAGCACCTTTATCTCGTTGGTCTTTACCGTTAGCATCTTTGGCAGGTTCTACAGAAGTGGTTGCCCCACAAAATGTTACTTCCATCCACTGGGCAGATAGTGTTGAGGTATTAAGTAACAATAGAAAGAAAAATAAATAGTACATTTTCATTGTCATGCTAATCATATTTAAATACTTATAAATTTGTAATGCAAATATATATAGAAATTTGAATATAAAATCATCCAACCTTATATAAAGGTGATTTTCTACACTATTGTTGTCCCAAAGTCATTTTACCCTATGGGCAAAGATCCTAAATGCAGTCAGTAATTCGCCACAATTCATATATAAATAATATATCAATTTAAATAATTAAATTGTAATTATATGAATTTTTATTCATATATTACTTTATTATATAAAGTATTTTAGTTTATAATTAGAATAAAATATTGATCTGATAGCATGCCAATCTTTATGACGGATTATGAATGTACATTGTAGAACATAGGGAAATCTCCAACAATGCAGCTGATGTCATCTTTTACCCATACCGCTCAGTTGCAACTTGAGTTCATAAATCCTAACTCAAAGGAAATGGAGAAGAGGGCAAGAACATTGGAGCCCTCTTTAATAATTACTGCACAAATATACGTTTCATCAAAGCATTTCCATTGTGAGACCGAACACGAACAAGATAAATCCCGGCGGAAAGGGTAGGGAGATTAATCTTCATTGCTACTTGGCCTGCCGGATTAGTATGAAAGACTTCATGCCCCATAACATCATACACAGTTACAGAATGAATCCCTTCCTCAATATTCAAATCAATTTGATGAGAATAGTTTTTGTATGAAATGGCTGCATGCTCTAATTGTTTTTTCCCCGTAGAAAATCGTAATTGAATCGGCATTTCTTCTACTTCCTCATTGATGAGTATAGCCTCCATCTTAGCATCGATCGATAATACCTCGGATAACCATTGATCCTCTTTTGCTTTTATTTCTATGTAAAAAAGTGGGGTAGGTGGCGACACTACAAATGGTTTTTCAGGCGAAAGTCCTAAGAGACGCACATCATCAGATTCTTTGCGATAAATATCCATATTTTTAAGCTCTTCACGGGAAGAATAAATTGACTTAATCTCACCCATTCCTGAATGCAACTGAAAACCCATCTGCAATGCATAAATCCGTAATGGATTATCTGAATAGATGGGGATATGATATGTTACACCTTTTTTCATAAAAATGTCTTGGGCACTAAGCATCGCTTGTTGCACCGTCCTAGTGGAAGAATTACTCCCTTTCAAGCCCTCAAGTACACCTGTGATATCACCGAGTTTCACTGCTTTAAATAGAATATCATCCCTTCCAATCGCATCCTTCAACGGAATTTGGTTACGAATAATTGGTAAAGTGTCTAAAAGTGTATCTAATATTATCTCATGACTTGCGTCCAAAAACCTCACCGCTGCATCTTGGGGAAAACTGGTTCGTTTTTCCAAAATAATTTGACGCATGAACAATATATCTTGAATATTTATTAACCCATTTTCATTTACATCAGCTGCATACAACAAATCCTGGTCTTTAAAAACTTTTCTACCAATGAGGTGCCATAATACCAAAAGAAGATCCTTGGTATTTACACCTTTTATAGCCTCCGTGGGAATAGGGTAGGAGGCATCTAGGAAATAAGTAGTAGTATCAATAGGTAATTCATACTCACACTCATACGCATATAGACTATCTTTGAATGGGACAGCATAGGAGTCAAGATCAGGATCAGAGGATTGAAGTCTTATGGAAACATCTTCTACAGAAACGCCATAAAAGAATTTGCCGAGGAGCTTTACCCTTGTTGTAAATGCAGCTGGACACTGATCTACCGGAGGTTTTTTGACTAATACAGATCGTATTGTATCTGAAAGTTGGTTGAATAAAATATTAAAGTGAACATCACCTTTGGGACCAATTACTACGTAGGTAGGTGTTCCAGTAAATCGACCATAATCTCCTCGAGTGTATGGCGAAACCGCGACAAGGCTTCCTCCTTGCGGACTAACAGCAGGAAATGTCAAGCTGTGTTTTTTTACATACCCTCGTACATCATCATCTGTATCCCAAGCCTTTACACCCAACTCCATAAATTCAACACGGCCTTTACCTCCCTGCCATTCATTGACATAAAGTGCCTGAACCTTAGGTGCTGCACGATTGCAAGGAGGACAATCTACAAAAAATAATTTCAGCATCACGGCCTTATCTTGATCCAAGTAGTCTTTGTACAAATGATGCGTCTTTCCGTCAACATCCGTGACGGTAAAATCCGGTGCTTTTGGAGCTTGAGCAAAAGAAAACAATCCCAAGACTAAACACAATAGGGTAATTATTGGTTTTCTCATCTGAAAGTGATTTTAAGATTAGTAAATTAATTTGTGTAACTAAACACTCAAATGATGTCTATTGACCTATTTACAGACACTTCTTACTGTTCGCCCAAAGATACGTTAATTATCTGATAAACAAGTTATTTAAGCATAAAAAAACTATGTCAGCACACCGACCTTTTGTTCAATTCATGGACCTTGGCTTGATCGATTACAAAAAAGCATGGGATTATCAAACACTTATACATAATAAAATCAAGGAACATAAGAAGAACCTGCCGAATACTACTACATCACAAAATAGCCTAATCTTTTGCGAGCATCCTCCAGTATATACATTGGGTAAAAGCGGACATATCAATAATTTACAGTATTCTTCTCAAGAATTAGATGAAGCTGGTATTTCATTTTATAAAATAAATAGGGGAGGGGATATCACCTATCATGGACCGGGACAACTCGTCGTTTATCCGATTTTTGACCTCGAATTGTTTCGACGAGATGTACATTGGTATGTCCGTCAGCTTGAAGAAGTTATCATTAGAGTTCTCCAATCCTACGACATTCAAGCTGAACGTATCCCTGAATATACTGGAGTCTGGGTAAGAGGAAATCCGGATCGAAAGATTTGCGCTATTGGAGTACATATTAGCAGGTGGGTTACTCTACATGGACTGGCTTTCAATGTATCTCCCAACCTT
Source organism: Saprospiraceae bacterium (assembly GCA_026983735.1). Taxonomy (GTDB): domain Bacteria; phylum Bacteroidota; class Bacteroidia; order Chitinophagales; family Saprospiraceae; genus JALSTN01. The sequence continues at coordinate 19,035 of JALSTN010000020.1, forward strand.
AAACACTTCCAAGGTATTATCCCATGTGGGATTTCCGATGCATCTAAAACGGTTACATCTATTGACAAAGAACTTAAACAATCCATTAACATGACCGTTCTAAAAAACAAATTAAAAGCCGTATTTCGTGAAGTCTTTCAATTTGAATACAAAATAGAGCAATAATTATGAGCAAATCTTCAACTCTTGCCCCTAAAACAATTGCAGAGAGCAAGACAACTATGACCGAGATGGTCATGCCTAATGATACGAACCCCATAGGCAATCTGATGGGAGGAAATCTAATGCGATGGATGGATATCGTAACGAGTATCTGTGCAGCTAAACATGCCAAAAATTATGTCGTGACGGCTTCCGTTGATAATATTTCCTTTACAACACCCATTAAAAACGGAGAAGTCGTTACCCTAAATGCACAAATAACCCGTGCGTTCAATAGCTCGATGGAAATATTCGTAGAAGTTTTTGCACAAACCTTGGATGGCAACAATATAAGAAAAAGTAATCAAGCGTATTTCACCTTTGTAGCTGTAGATAGAGAAACCATGAAGCCCTGTCCAGTACCTCCTGTAATCCCTTTGTCGGAAGAAGAACAAAAACGATATGAAGGCGCACAACGTCGTAGAGAAATAAGACTTATCCTCAGCGGAAGAATTGAACCTAAAGAAGCTACAGAAGTTATTGATTACTTTAAGAACGTGTAGTAAAACCACCGATTAGGATAAGTACCTAGCTTTTTTCATACAAAACTTAAATTTATCCCTTACACGATTTTCGTGTCAGAACTCTACTCCCTGTACTGATAGCAGGGTAGTTGTTAGGTATGAAATGATTACTACCATTTCATACCTAATCCCTTTCTATTAGGATATCCCAAACAAGTCCACTTAACATAATATTAATTATGTTCCTGTTGTGCTTCTAAAATTAATGGCGAGCGAACGGGCAGTTACGAATAAATATAGTGAATGGCAGGCAGCCAATCCATTACTTAATTGCAGTACTTCTTAAATACAACTTTAGTATTAACATCCACTTCAGGCCATAACTTGCTCTTGCCATCTTTACCCGTATGCAAAACCTTGCAAGCCTTATTAAGCGCAGCGGCAGCTTTTTCAAGTTTCCACTGCCTAAAATCAATTTTGGTAGTAATCCAAAGCGTGTCACCCTCCGTATGATAAGAATAAGGCTGCGTTAAATTCAATCCGGCCCATAAGAGCTGGACTAAACCCGTTCCATTTTCTTGTACCGCTGCAAATTTACCATTAATCATTCCTAGATTTTTAAAGAAAAACTTGACGAGTTTAGGATCTCGTATTTTGTTCCCTGAATTAACACTTTCAGGAGAAATTAAAAAAGTAGTGTTCCTCATCGCATCTTCCATTCTAGAAAACGTATCAGCACTTGTTTTATATATAATATTATCAAATGTCCCTCTAACCGGAACCTTATCTGTCGTCTTATACGCCGTCCATATTACTTTAGTTTTATCCTCATCTACGACATAGGTACAAGAGGCTTTCTTCTCTTGGACTGATTCTTTTGGAGCTTCCACTTGCTCTTCTCCTTCTTTGTTTTGATTGGAAGAAGAACTGTTATCAGCATTTTTACAACTTGATACCAATAAGATCCCCATGATCAAAAAAGTAAATTTTGAAATTTTCATGATTCTTTGTTTTTTATTTATGGTAAGTTTAAGTTTAGATAAGCAGGAAAGTTGCAGGTTCTTATAATTAATTGCTACAATGCATAACTTGAACTATTCAATAGTTGGACACATCCTTGGATTTTACAAAGGTATGTATATTTTTCACATTGGACAGAATAGATGCCAAGCATATTTGTCTTTTTTATACCATTTTGTGAACAATTTCATATTACCTTTGCTCCTTTCAGTATCGCAGTTTACATTTGCTCTACATAAATCTACAATAATGAAACCGATGTTTTACATAAATCTTCGCTCTCCCCTACTATTCTTTCTCTTTTTCCTTGTTTTTGCGGCTTGTTCTCACAGTCCAACATCTAGCAAGGCTCCAGAAATAAAAGTCGACCAAGAAAAGGAACTATATGATAAGGTCATTGCTCTACATGATAGTGCGATGGAGAAAATGAGTACCCTCGCACAGCTTACCGCCAAAATACGCCCCTTCACCAAGAGAGCAGATGAAAACCAACCCATCGCAAAAGAAATATCGGCTTCCCTAAATCAAGCGGATAGACAAATGTGGGATTGGATGTATCAATTTAAGAATAAAAAAGATTGGAAAGGCAATGGCCAATATACCGATTACTTAACCCAACAACTGGTACTAGTAAATACAGTTGATACAACGATTAATGCAGCTATCCGTAAAGCCAAGAATTTCATAGAAAATCACAAAAACTAATGGCACATCTAAATATTGTATCGCGCTCCATTTCACTTATAATTCTAATTGGTTTATTCTACGCTTGCAACTACAATCCCAAGTATAAATTGCCCTATATAGGCCAGCAAACGCAGGAGGACGGGTCCATAGTCGAGCATACCATTCGCCCCTTTCAATTTATTGACCAAGACAGCAATACGGTTACCAATAAGACTTTTGGGGGGAAAGTTTATGTTACGGACTTCTTTTTTGTCTCTTGCCCGAGTATCTGCCCCTTAATGACAAAACAAATGTTACGGCTTTATCGACATTATGAAAACAACCCGAATGTCTTGTTTCTATCTCACACCATAGATCCTCGGCACGATACGGTTGGACGCCTGAAGAGGTATGCCGATAAGTTAGGAAGTGTATCCTCGTCCAAATGGCATTTTGTTACCGGAGAAAGGGATTCCATCTATAGCATTGCTAACGACTACTTCATTGCAGTTCAGGATGAATCTAATAACGGTGAGGATCCCAACAAATTAATTCACTCCGGAAAATTCATGCTAATAGATCGAACCGGGCATGTACGTAGCTTTTGTGATGGGACAGATCCTAAAGCCGTTGATCACTTTGTTTTTGACATAGACCAACTCTTAAAGGAAAAAGAAAACCCTTCCCGCTAAATTTCAATGCAATAAGTTAGATGGCTTAAAGATGAGAACAAAACTTTATACCCTACTCTCCCCTACTCCTCTTTTGATAGCAATACTGTTCTTCTTTATGTTTCTTGTGTCCGGCTGTAGGGAGGAGTTTGTACAGGGCAGAAGACTTTATGAGGCAAAATGCGCAGGCTGTCACATGCATGATGGAACCGGACTTAATGGCATCACACCTCCGCTCGTAGGTACCGAGAGGAGCTATTTAGATGAGCTCCCCTGTATTATCCAATTTGGTATGTTTGATACCCTCCAAATTAACGGCTCAACTTACACTGACTTTATGCTAGGTTTTCCGGAGTTAACCTCAGTAGAAATTAGTAATATCTCGAATTATATTGCTTTTCGCCTGCTGAATGTCAAACAACCTAAATACTCTCCTGTAAGTGTTCAATTGCGTTTGGATTCTTGTATGAAATGGCGGAAACCCTCTCCCGTTGACCCTAAGAAGGATACCATTCGCATGTTTCAATCTATTTAGCATTAGACCTTGAAGTTTCATTCTCTAAACATGGAGCAAAAGACCTTACCCTTATCATTTTGCAAGATGTAGGATTGTAGTATCTTTGAGCATTTTTAGACTTCCCCTAATTAAACAGTATATGATGATAACATTAAATGCCATTTCGATGTATATTAAAAGCGTCCTGCCCATAGGTTTTATTTTTGTTTTATTCTTTGCAGGGGCTGATCTAAGAGCCGGTGGAGGTATGTGGCTCCCCCACCTGCTCAAAGCGCTCAATGAAGATGAGATGCATGCCATGGGAATGAAAATATCTGCTGATGACATTTACAGTATCAATCACGGCAGCTTGAAGGATGCAATCGTACATTTTGGAGGAGGATGTACGGGGTCCATTATCTCAAGCAAAGGACTTCTGCTAACGAACCATCATTGTGGTTATAGTTATGTTCAATCTCATTCTACACTAGATAATAATATTCTCAAAAATGGGTTTTGGGCACAGACTTTTGAAGAGGAATTACCCAACCCCGGCCTTACAGCAACCTTCATTAGGGAGATAATTGATGTCACCGAAGATGTATTAGGTGGAATTCCCGACAGTATATCAGCAAAAGATCAACAACAACTCATCGCTCAAAATATCCAACGAGTAAAAAAAGACATCCAATTGGATGAATATGAGAAAATACTTGTTAAGCCTTTCTTTAATGGACTTCAATTTATCGCCTTTGTGACAGTTACTTACAAAGATGTTAGACTAGTTGGTGTCCCGCCGGAGTCTATTGGAAAATTTGGAGGGGATACCGATAATTGGGCATGGCCGAGACACACGGGTGATTTCTCGATTTTTCGAATCTATGTCAATAAATTCAATCAACCTGCGGAGTATTCAAAGGACAATATCCCCCTTTCTCCGATTCATCACCTCCCTGTTAGTTTAGACGGAGCTGAGAAGAACGATTTCACTTTAGTATTTGGATTCCCGGGAAGGACACAGGCGTATCTCCCTTCCATCGCAGTTCAACAAATTATTAATGATTTTGACCCTGCCAAAATAGCCATTAGAGAGCAGTCTCTTGGTGTCATGAAGAGTTATATGGTCCAAAGCGAAGCACTTAGGTTGAAATACGCCTCCCGATTTGCCAGAATAGCCAACTATTGGAAAAAATGGATTGGAGAAAGAGAAGGTCTTATCAAAACCGATGCCCTCAACCACAAGCGAGCCATAGAAAAACGGTTCTTACAACGCATAGATTCAGTAGAGGTGTGGAAAAAAGCATATGGTGGACTCTATCGACAGTTTAACGACGCCTATCTTATCAATCGAGATTACCAACTGGCACGTGAAATCTACTATGAAGCTTTTGCCTGGAATTCACAGTTAATGCGTTTTATGCATAGTATTCACCGTTTAGCTTCTTATGAAAAAGATCCAAATGCATTTGCTGCTTACAAGGCTAAAATAGAGGATCGTGTTAAAAAATTCTATCAGGCTTTTGATCATAACATCGACCAGGAAATCTTTGCTAAGGTGATCCAGGAGTATTTCAAATATATGCCCCAGCAGCTGATTAGTCCAGCACTTTTCAATAAATGGCATGAACTTAAGCAAGACCCTATTGACCTATCTAATTTGTTTTACGAACAATCGGTTATCGGAGACTCTAGT
>JALSTN010000021.1 GCA_026983735.1 Saprospiraceae bacterium
TCTGTCTCGTACGGTACGGGTTGGTTACGCTCCTACGGAGCTTGCATTCGTTGTGTTGTTCTTTGCTACAAAGATATCGTCCCTACGGGACTAGGCTTTTTTGTGATTTTGTTGTCAGTTAAAAAGGGAGCGCCCCTGTGGGGCTTGTGTGTAGCTCCGTGGGAGCTCAACCTTTGTAGCAATGATATTCCATGGTGCAATTGAGCTCCCTAGGAGCGGCACATTTCATCTTGATCTTGTATTTTTCAGATATTTGATTTTGTCTGTCTCGTACGGTACGGGTTGGTTTCGCTCCTACGGAGCTTGCATTCATTATGTTGTTCTTTTCTACAAAGATATCGTCCCTACGGGACTAGGCTTTTTGTGATTTTGTTGTCAGTTAAAAAGGGAGCGCCCCTGTGGGGCTTGTGTGTAGCTCCGAAGGAGCTAAACCTTTGTAGCAATGATATTCCATGGTGCAATTGAGCTCCCTAGGAGCGGCACATTTCATCTTGCTTTCGTATTTTTTTAGCTATTAGATTTTTTCTACCTCTTACGGTACGGATTAGTTTCGCTCCTACGGAGCCTGCATTTGTTATGTTGTTCTTTGCTACAAAGATATCGTCCCTACGGGACTAGGCTTTTGTTAGTTAAAAAGGGAGCGCCCCTGTGAGGCTTGCTTGTGGCTCCATAGGAGCAAAACGTTGGGAAAGGCAATAATATGCGGAAACGGATTCTAGGCTTGATTGCAGCACCGTGGGAGCTCAACCTTTGTAGCAATGATATTCCATGGTGCAATTGAGCTCCGAAGGAGCGGCACATTTCATCCTGCTCTCTTTTTTTTAGATATTTGATTACGTCTGTCTCGTACGGTACGGGTTGGTTACACTCCTACGGAGCTTGCATTCGTTGTGTTGTTCTTTGCTACAAAGATATCGTCCCTACGGGACTAGGCTTTTGTTAGTTACAAAGGGAGCGCCCCTTTGGGGCTTGCTTGTGGCTCCATAGGAACAAAACGTTGGGAAAGGCAATAATATGCGGAAACGGATTCTAGGCTTGATTGCAGCACCGTGGGAGCTCAACCTTTGTAGCAATGAAAATGCATGGTGCAATTGAGCTCCGTAGGAGCGGCACATTTCATCCTGATCTCTTTTTTTTAGATATTTGATTACGTCTGTCTCGTACGGTACGGGGTGGTTACGCTCCTACGGAGCTTGTATTCGTTATGTTGTTCTTTTCTACAAAGATATCGTCCCTACGGGACTAGGCTTTTGTCTTTTTGTTGTCGAATACAAAGGGATCGTCCCTTTGGGGCTTGCGTGTAGCTCCGTAGGAGCTAAACCTTTGTAGCAATGATATTCCATGGTGCAATTGAGCTCCGTAGGAGCGGCACATTTCATCTTGATCTCGTATTTTTTCAGACATTTGATTTTTTCTACCTCTTACGATACGGATTAGTTACGCTCCTACGGAGCTTGCATTCGTTGTGTTGTTCTTTTCTACAAAGATATCGTCCCTACGGGACTAGGCTTTTGTTAGTTAAACAGGGAGCGCCCCTGTGGGGCTTGTGTGTAGCTCCGGAGGAGCAAATCAGGATGTAGAATCGAGGGGACATCTCAACCCTATTGCAATATGGGGCTTGTGTGTAGCTCCTAAGGAGCTCAACCTTTGTAGCAATGAAAATGCATGGTGCAGTTGAGCTCCGTAGGAGCGACACATTTCATCTTGCTCTCTTTTTTTTAGATATTTGATTTTGTCTGTCTCGTACGGTACGGGTTGGTTACGCTCCTACGGAGCTTGCATTCATTATGTTGTTCTTTTCTACAAAGATATCGTCCCTACGGGACTAGGCTTTTGTCAGTTACAAAGGGAGCGCCCCTGTGAGGCTTGCTTGTGGCTCCATAGGAGCAAAACGTTGGGAAAGGCAATAATATGCGAGAACGGATTCTAGGCTTGATTGCAGCTCCGTGGGAGCAAAACCTTTGTAGCAATGAAATTGCACGGTGCAGTTGAGCTCCGTAGGAGCGACACATTTCATCTTGATCTCTTTTTATCAGATATTTAATTTCGTCTGTCTTGTACGGTACGGGTTGGTTTCGCTCCTACGGAGCTTGCATTCGTTATGTTGTTCTTTTCTACAAAGATATCGTCCCGAAGGGACTATGTTTTTGTCTTTTTACTGTCAGTTTATTACTTTCCAATAACGCAGGACAAATCTTCTCCTGAGGCGCTTTTAGACACAATATCAAGTAGTTCCCCTCGTAGTGATAGCCCACTATGCTTACTCTAAGAAATACCGCTTTATTTCCCCAAGGCCCCTCGCTACAAATTAAAGTGTATCATTTTCGTTAAATATTCGTTAAATTTTGCTTAATTATCAAAATTTTATTCATATTTGCCTAAATATTATAACTTTATAAGATGGAAGGTAAATTCATTCCGTACCATAAAATTGTTGGCATTCAGGAGGGGTGGTTAAACGAAGGAGACAAGAGCACATGATGGTAGCTTATCTGGTTTCAAAATTAAGTGTACTGTATTTGGAATTGGCTTTGGGAACTCTGAATTTTGAAGTATCTACTTGAAATGTAATATCGGATATGTAGGCCTAAGCAGGAGTGAAATGGTAGAAAAGTTGAATAATTTTTTGAAGACATTTAGACACTAATTAATTATTTTAATCTAAAATTTATTCCATATGAAAAAGAGTATCTTATTTTTGTTGGTCACCGCCTTGTTTCTATTGACCTCATGTGCGAAATCTCTCACCGTCAATTATCAAAAGAGCGATGAAAATACCGGATCAATAACGATTATCCCTACGAGACCCACGTCAAGAACCTATGTAATGCTCAATGGCAAGCTCCTCGTAAAGAATGAGAATGTTGAACAATTGACGATTAAGAATGTACCTGAAGGGCAATGTCAATTACAATATGTCTCTGATGATTCGGATTGCGCGCGTAATCAGGATAGCAATATAAAGATAAATGTTCTTAAGGACAAGGAGCAAAACATGTTAATTGCCGTTCCTGTTGATAGAAATGATTATTGGGAGTTTTGGAGTAGTCTAGCTACCGCGTCGTATGTTGCTTTGGTATTCACGTACTTTACTAATAAGTAGCCTAAGGATAAATCTTTTACAAGTACTATAGTCAAACTATTTTAACCTTCATTTGTGAATAGTATATAAAATGGATTTTCTTTATCGCTACTTTGGTTTCCTTTTCCTTTCAAAAAGAACCGAGAAAAGGTCAGGTAATTCTATCTGTCAAGGTGAAGAATTCCACAGTACAGAACATAGGATTGCGCAATATTAATAGTTTTACTTTTGTGCAAGAAACTAGTGTAGGGAAAGATGTAGTTTTTCGAGATACATTTGACCTTTCAATGGGGTATTATGCACTTCATATTGGAAGTGAGCAAACGAATGTATTCTTGAAGCCCGGTTTTGATTTGAATGTACAGGTGGATGCTAATGCATTTGATGAGACAATTAAATATGGTGGACGTGGAGCAGATGAAAATAATTACTTGGCCCAAAAAGTCCTTTTAAAGGAACACTATGCCCAACGCCTATCGTATTATCATCTTGTTACACTCAGTGAAAAAGAGCTAATTGGACTTGTAGACACGGTTTCCAAGGCGTATTTAAATTTGCTAGGAAAATACACTAATCTTGATCAGGAGTTTGTGTTTTTGGAGTCGACCTCTCTAAGTTACGATAAGGAGCTTTTGTATTCAATGTACAAAGGAGCAAAACGAAATCTTTCTCAAACAGAGGATTTTAAACTATCTGATTCTTTCCCCGTCCTTTTTTCAAAGGTGAATGTAACCAATGATAAATTACTTGTTATCCCTAATTATCGTCTCTATGTGGAAGCATACATTTACAGTGTGTTATCTGAAAAATTATCCAAAACTAAAAAACCAGATTATATTTTGGAATATGTTCATGAAGCAAAGAGACTAGTTCCTAGTATGAAAATAAAGGAAGAGTTGTTTTACAGAATTGGATTTTTTAGTTTGGAATATGCGGGTAATTTGGATAGTGTTTATCTACAGATCAAACCTTTCATTAAAAATGAGAAATATCTAAAGGCGGTCACTGCTAATTATGAAAAATTATGCAAGATAAAGAAAGGCAACCCTTCTCCTACCTTCAGCTTCAAGGATATCAATGGAAATACAGTTACTTTAGAACAGTTAAAGGGAAAGTTGGTGTATATAGATATTTGGGCGACATGGTGTGGCCCGTGCATAAAAGAGTTTCCAAGCTTAAAGAAACTTGAGCAGTTGTTTGAAGGATGAGATATTTATTTTGTGAGCATTTGTAAGAATGATAAAAGGGACAATTGGGTTAAAATGATTAAGGAAAAGCAACTTGGTGGCATTCAACTCTTTGCCGAACTGGAAGAGCAATCTTTTTTTGATGCTTACGGTGTAGTGGGAATTCCTAGATTCATTTTACTTGATAGGAAAGGTAAAATAATAGATGGTCAAGCCAAAAGACCTTCAAATCCTCAACTTCAACAAGAGATTGAAGAGTATTTAAAGAATTAAGACGGTTACCCAAATGCCCCTCGCTACAAATTCAAAGGTGCATCTTGAGTTCAATTATTCACTGGCAAAGTAGGTTAAAGGAGTAGGGGAGTATTTAAAGAAGAATGATATCCTGCTTTACTTACATTGCATTATTCTACAATTGGGGTAGGCAAGAAAATCAAGAAAATGGATAATTTGAAAACCATTGTCGCTATCTTTTGTTTGAGGTGATGAATTAACAAAATTGTGTTTATTTAAAGAATGAAGATAGAGGCATTAGTCATATCAATGATTATATTAAGCTTGGCATTAAAGCCTTGCTCGGATGTCTCTTTTATCTCTTGCGCTCCACTTTCATCTGCATGTACGGGCCAACAGAGCCATTCTGAAGGGCAGGATGACGGATGTACTCCTTTTTGTGTATGCAATTGCTGCAGTGTTGTGATGGTTGTACCGGATATGTCCATTCCTGTTGTGCTAGAGCCAAAGATGAATTTCAAGTACGAGGTACATTACTCATTCAGTTATGATTTTGATTTTGTTAAAGGTGTGTGGCGCCCGCCCGCATTGAGTTGATTATTATTTTTTGGAAATCACTAAAAGTGGTTTCTTTGGTTACTTATTCTAGTGGCCTCTCTCTAAGTCGTATACTGTTTCATAGTTTTGATGTATAGACGGTGTTGGATATTGAAAAAACTCAGTAGTTAAAGGAGGTAAAAATTCATTCCCAATCAATACGGAAATACTCTTTGGATGTTAGTGTTAATCGATTTCAAATTTAGGAGAGAGTAACGTGAGTCTTAAAGGTGTGCCTAGGTTTAAATAGGTTTACCTCACCCTCATTCAAGATACCTACATAATAGAAGCATAAGTAATCGGTATTCCCCTATTTCATATCTTTAAAAATTTATAATAAATTGAAAATAAATGTATTACAAATTTTCTGCAGCTATGGAACCGCTGCGCTCTCACATGAATTTTTTTAATTATACTTCTGTGTGAATTTATAATTAATAAAATTCATGTTCGGTTCATATGCTTAAAAATTTATAATAAATTAAAAATAAATGTATTACAAATTTTCTGCAGCTATGGAACCGCTGCGCTCTCACATGAATTTTTTTAAACAAAACTCTGTGTGAAATTTATGGTTAATAAAATTCATATTCGTTTCATATTAATAAAAATATATATATGTTTGATAAAATAATTGCTTATTCTATACAGAATAAGTTTGTGGTCGGGTTAATGGTGATTGCATTGGTGATTTGGGGGAGTTATTCCCTACGCCAATTGCCTGTCGATGCCGTTCCTGACATCACCAATAATCAAGTACAGGTTATAACAATCTCTCCCACTTTAGCGACGCAGGAAGTAGAACAGTTTATAACTACACCGGTCGAATTAGCTTTGCAGAATATACAGCGGTTGGAGGAAATAAGGTCCATTTCACGATTTGGTTTATCCGTAGTTACCGTGGTCTTTGAGGAAGGAATGGATATTTATTTGGCACGTCAATTAGTAAATGAATATCTGAAGGAGGCGGAGAATAACATTCCTGCTGGAGTAGGAACGCCCGAGATGGCGCCTGTAACTACCGGATTAGGAGAGATATATCAGTATGTGGTCCGACCCGATAAGGGCTATGAAGACCGTTATTCCTTATCAGATTTAAGAACGATACAAGACTGGATTGTTAAGCGACAGCTCTCCGGAATCAGTGGTGTAGTAGAAATCAATACCATGGGAGGATTCCTTAAGCAATACGAGGTAGCTGTCGATCCAAAACTTTTGAAATCCATAGGCATAAGTATAACGGATGTGTACAATGCCCTTCAAAATAGCAATGAAAATACGGGTGGGGCATATATTGAAAAAAATGCTCATACGTATTATATTAGAACAGATGGGATTGCAAGGACATTGGAGGATATTAGTAATATAGTTGTCACAGAGCGTGAAGGGAAGCCTATTTTGGTAAGGGATATTGCAAAGGTGCAATTTGGGAAAGCTCCAAGGTACGGTGCCTTAGTTAGAGATGGGAAAGAGGCTGTAGGTGGAAGGGTTATGATGTTGAAGGGAGCTAATTCGGCAGCTGTGACTGAAAAAGTTAAAGAGAGAGTAAAGCAAATCCAAAAATCCTTGCCGGAAGGGGTAATCATAGAGCCCTATCTGGTCCGGGATAAACTGGTAACAACTGCCATGGGGACAGTAAAGAAAAACTTATTAGAGGGGGGATTGATTGTGATATTTATATTAGTACTGATGCTTGGCAATTTTCGGGCGGGTTTGATCGTAGCCTCTGTGATTCCTTTGGCTATGTTGTTTGCAGTATCGATGATGAATGTCTTTGGGATCTCAGCTAACCTAATGAGCCTAGGGGCCATTGACTTTGGGTTGATCGTGGATGGCGCCGTTATTATCGTAGAATCTATCGTTCATCGATTAAAGCAAAAATATGGAGGAATACGAATTGATGAACAACAAATGGATAAAGAAGTGTTAACTGCTTCTCAACGAATCAGAAGTTCGGCTGCTTTTGGAGAAATAATCATTCTTATGGTTTATATCCCTATTCTTGCATTGGTAGGGATAGAGGGGAAGATGTTTAAACCCATGGCACAGACTGTTATGTTGGCGATTACGGGAGCATTGATACTTTCGTTGACGTATGTCCCGATGATGTCAGCCCTTTTCTTGAAGAAGACAATCAGCGATAAGGAGACCATGGCAGATAAGATTATTGGATTCTTTCAAAGGATCTATACTCCTGTTCTAAAAGGTGCGATGAGATTCAAGGCCGTATTTGTGTGGGGAACAGTAGTATTGTTTGCATTCAGTATTTGGGTTTTTAGTAGAATGGGGGGGGAGTTTATCCCTACTTTAGAAGAAGGTGATTTGGCGATGCAGCAGATTTCTCCACCAGGTACTTCCTTATCTCAGAGTGTTAAAGTGGCACAGCTCATACACCACAAAATAATGGAAGAAATACCTGAAGTTACAGATATCGTCACCAATATTGGTTCTGCGGAGATTCCTACAGATCCTATGCCTGTGGAGATAGGGGATGGAACCCTTATCATGAAGCCCAAATCGGAATGGAAAACGGCAAAAACGCGTCAGGGAATGTTCCGGAAGATTGAAGAGGTTTTGGAAGATATACCGGGAGTGGGTTTTGAGTTTTCTCAACCTATCCAACTGCGTTTTAATGAGTTAATGACCGGTTCCAAAGCTGATATTGCCGTAAAAATCTACGGAGAAGATTTAGATGTATTGTATGAAAAGGCAAAGCAAGCAGAAAAGGCTATCCGAAGTGTCAAAGGAGTAGGAACAGTGAATGTAGAACAGACTATAGGAATGCCCCAAGTGATCATCAAGTATAAATACGATAAAATGGCCCAGTATGGTTTGCAGGTGAGAACAGTCAATCAGGTGGTTAGGGCTGCATTTGCAGGAGAGTCTGCCGGTATTGTCTATGAGGGGGAGCGAAGGTTTGATCTGGTTATCAGAATGGATAAAGCGTTTAGGAGAGGAGTGGAAGATGTACGCGCTTTATTTATTACGCTGAAGAATGGGACACAGGTTCCAATAGAAGAGGTTGCTTCTGTTCAGCTCATAAATGCTCCGATGCAGATCTCTAGAGACAATACGAATCGTCGTATTGTTATCGGAGTGAATGTAGGAGATATAGATGTCGAAACATTAGTGGAAAATATTCAACAAACCTTGGATAAAAAAGTGGCATTGCCTCCCGGATATTATTTTTCTTATGGGGGACAATTTGAGCATCTTAAGGCGGCTAACGCAAGACTTAAGGTGGCCGTCCCACTAGCCTTGGCTTTGATATTCGTGTTGTTGTATATGACTTTTGGTTCCTTTTGGCAGGCAATTTTAATATTTACTGCTATCCCGTTGTCGGCTATTGGCGGGGTTTGGGCTTTGGAATTGAGGGGAATGCCCTTTAGTATTTCTGCAGGTATTGGATTTATAGCGTTATTTGGAGTGGCGGTGTTGAATGGAATCGTTTTGATCGGATATTTTAACCAACTCAAACGGGAAGGGGTTCGTGATATTGGAGAACGTATTAGGTTGGGAACACGGGTTCGCCTACGGCCGGTTTTGATGACCGCAGCGGTGGCTTCTTTGGGCTTTTTGCCTATGGCCTTATCGACTTCCGGAGGGGCTGAAGTCCAACGTCCTCTGGCGACGGTGGTTATCGGTGGGTTGATATCTGCTACCTTCTTGACTTTAGTTGTATTGCCTATTTTGTATAGTTGGTTGGCCCAATGGCAAGAGAAGGGACGCCGTAGTGTTTCCGGTAATGCTTACCTGTTTCTTCCGTTACTCTTTTTAACTGTATCACTGAATTCACAGAAGCCTATTTCACTGGAATCTGCGATTAATCTAGCTTATAAACAGCACCCGTCCATCCGCGCAGTTGAAATAGATCGTAAGCAAGTTCGTGTTATGACCGGATTGAAATACAGCCCGGGTAAAACAAGGATTACTTACAATGGGGAAGGCCTGTTTAGACCAAATGACAATCAATTGCAGCAACTAGAAGTTACTCAAACGTTTCCTCACCCTGCGCTGAATTCATCTGGAAATCTTCTGCAAGAGAAAAAGGCGGAGTTGGTAGATATTAATGTGCTGGAAGTGCGTCGTTCTCTCGCTCTTCAAGTCAAAAGTGTTTACTATTCTTTGCGGCAAAAGATGGAAGTCCGGGAGGTATATGAAAGTCTTATTGAATCCTACTCACATTTTTACAATCAAGCCAAGACTCGGGTGCAAACAGGTGCGGCCAATCGCATAGAAGAACTATCCTTGCGTTCAGGCTTGGAAGAATACAGGCTTTTGATAAAACAAACTGAGTTCCAAATCAAAACTCTGACCAAGGCATTGCAGCAATTATTGGGGACTGAAGATGAGATTTCACCTTCGGATAGTCTGTCGTTATTGCCCTTTATTTCTTCCAAAGAGGAATACGAGCTTTTGGAGGTAAGACATGCTATCCAATCGATGAAAGTGGAAGAAGCTAAGGTCTCGGTCTTGAAGGCGAGTATGAAGCCTGATTTTAATGTCGGCTATGCAGCACAGAAGTATTATCAGGGGGGATGGCTTTCCGGAGTAAAGTTGGGTGTTCAAATGCCGTTGTTTAATCGTCCTCTCCAGAAAAGAGTAGATGCCCAACGATGGAAGGTTCAAGCTGCTCAGGCAAGGGTAGAGGCTAGAAAAATCGAGGCGGAGACACGAATGGTAGAGCGATTGAATGCGATCCGACAGCACTATCAAGGAGTATTGTACTACAAGCACCAATTGGAGTCCATTAACCCTGAAATGGAACGTATATCAGAATTGAATTATCAGGCTGGAACCATTTCATACCTCGAACTCCTCAATACCTTGAAGTTAATGGCCGACCATCAATTAAATTACTGGAGGGAGGTGTTAGACTACAATTTGTCTAGGGCTCAATACGAGTACTTTGTGGGGGATTGATACATTATAAACATTTTGATTAATATAAATAATAAAATATAAAAATATTTAAAATGAAGATATATAAATTAATAATATTGAGTTTAACCTTTGGGTGGATAATCTCTTGTGCACCTCAAGAGCAATCAGAGCAAGTGACCACCCCTTCAGATGTAATGTCTAACCATGATCATACAGAGCATGAAGGACATAATCATGGCGAAATGGGGCATTCTGACAGAGACCATGAAGAGACGGAGGGCGCTCATGAGGAGGGCGCTATACATCTCACACGTGACCAGATCAAAACCGTTGGAATCGAGTTTGGTGATTTTAAAGAGATCAAAATCAATGATTATATCCCTGCAACAGGTGGTCTCGGGCTTCCCCCCAAGTCCTATTCCTCTGTCAGCGCTAAAGCGGAAGGGTTTATCAAAAACTGTGGCAAGTTCGTAGAGGGGAGTTTTGTCAAAAAGGGGCAAATTATCGCTCATTTAGAGAACCCTGAATTGATTCAAAGACAGCAGGAGTATCTGGAGGTTCAAGCAGAGCTTACCTTCTTGAATCAGGAGCTGGCTCGGCAGCGTCAACTTGTCAATGCCAATGCCGGTGTCCAACGCGATCTACAAAAACTGGAGGCTGACGTAATGAAGAAAACGGCACGGATAAAAGGGATAGCTAAACAGTTATCCTATCTCGGTATAAGCGTTGAACAATTAACTCCGGACAATATCAGAGAGCGAATCGCAATAGTGGCACCTTTGACCGGACATGTTACTTCGATCAATTTGCACGATGGAATGTATGTTACTCCTCAAATGGTTCTGATGGATATAGCAGACGATCATCATTTGCATCTGGAATTAGATGTCTTTGAGAAAGATATAGCCGGGCTGAAGGAGGAACAAAAAATAACTTATACGGCACCTGCATTGGGTAAAGAGGTCTATGAAGGAGAGGTACATGTCATTGGTAAGGAGTTCAATCCGGAGAATAAGACGCTGCGTGTCCATGGACATCTCGTAGGTAAGCACCCTAAATTTATTAAAGATTTATTTGTTGATGCGAAGATTTGGTTAGATAATCAAAGCGTACCGGCGCTGCCGGATGATGCTATCATTAGAGAGGGAGTAGCGTCCTATATCTATGCTGCAAATCCGAATATATCGGGCGAAGAAGTCGAATTTAATAAAATCATGGTTCTGCCTGGTGCGACTTCTAAGGGGTATACTTCTGTTAAACTTGTGGATGCTGTCCCGACGGGTATGAAAATAGTGATTTCCGGCGCTTATTATGTATACGCACAATCTCAAGCCGGAGAACTCGAGCATGAACACTGACGTCTTTCGGATCTTTGGGACTGCACTCTCTTAGTGAATTTCTAAGATGGGCCAACGTTACACATTTTGACTCGATCGGTGGTCGCTCTACCCTGATTTCGCAAATTTCCTAAGGTATTGCCGGAAAAAGGGTAAGGGGGAGGTCCGTTGGAAGCACAGAAGGATTTTTGATTGGAGGTGGAATAGGTATGACAATAGGGTTGTCAATGATGTGTTATCACCATTGGATCTCTTCCCTGTAGAGCTGCCCCTAAAGCCCCAATTGTATACTCCTGTAGGATAGAGGGCCTTTTCAGAATAAAGGTATAATTCAATCATAGGACCTGTCTTAACAGGGGATTCACCGTTGTGATCTGTTAGGGAAATGTTAAAATTACACTTTAGTTAGTGATAGATAACTAACTTTATCTATCTTTGTGTATGAAAAGAGGGAAAAACGGAAGAAAGGATGGATCTCACACCAAGGCAAATCGAAATACTACATGCGGCCACTACTCTAATAGGGGATAAGGGCATGCAAAACCTCACCATGAAAAGACTTGCTCATGCCATGGGATTCTCAGAGCCTGCCCTTTACCGCCACTTCAAAAATAAAGAAGAGATTCTTCGGTTTTTGTTGCTGTACTATATGGGAGAATTGAACCGATCCATGCGCTTACGGTTCACGGGGGACGCTACGGGTTTGGATAGACTTCGAGCGTTGGTAAGTTTCCAGTTTGAGTATTTTCAACGATATCCAGCTTTGGTATTGGTTATTTTTAGTGAGACCAGTCTCAGGCATAATGAAGTACTCTCTGTTACGGTATTAGAGTTACTTCAGAACAAGCGCAAGTTGATAGAGTCGATGTTATGCGCTGGGCAGACAGATGGTTCTATTCGGAAGGATCTACCAGAGACCCAACTAGCTGTTATAATAATGGGGAGTTTGAGATTAACTATTTTGCACTGGCGATTGTCTGATTTTAAGGATGATTTAACCCGTTTAGGGGAAGAACTTTGGAAGACACTTTATACACTTCTGACTTCTCAAAATGAATCTTTCCATCAGATGCCTCAAGTCCAGACCTCATAAACAATAGAGTTGATTATTGAATAATATAAATATGTAATATGAAAGTGAAGGAAGTTAAATACGGAAAGCGCAACATCGCCGCAGGATTATTTTTTATGGCCGGATTTATGGCGTATGGTTTTGCATTAATCTATATGCGAGATTTTGCGCCCGACAAGGTAGCTTGGATAGCAGATGCCAATAACGGGACCCACTTTGAAGCGCGTCTGGCTCATGTACACGGAAATTTGTTTGCCTTATTGAATATCGTTTTTGGGTTCTTGTTGATGTATTTGCCGGTTCCGGCAAAAAAGGCCAACATTATATCATGGACCATCCTGTTAGGGATGCTTATGCCATTGGGGATAATGGGAGAATTTCTTCTTGGGCTTCCACCTATTTTTGTCGTGTTAGGAGCGATATCGATTGTGTTTGGAACCGCTTATTTTGGATGGACCGTCAAAGGGTTAAATTCTGCGGCCTCGAGGGAATAAACGTCATTTTGATGACACTATTTTCAACAAATAAAAGGTATGGAAATAGATACAGGCCTAAAGTGGTCTTCAAGCATCGGAAAGGGCAACTAATCGGAATTCCTGCTTTTTATACGGAGAATCATAAATTATTTATGGTATGAAATGGTGCCCCTTTGAAAATGGGATAAACCATCCAGGTGAATTTATGGTATGAAATGGTGTCTCTTTTGTAAAGAGAAGGAAGGAATCGCTGTCACGATTGTGTAAAAGCTAAAGGTTTTAAGGAGGAATGAACAGAACGAAGTGAACGTTTTATAGTGCATTTTGTTTGGATTTCAGATATTACTATTTCATATGCTTATAAAATAATTGTATTACAAATTTTCTGCACATATGTAACCGCTTCGCTCTCACATGAAATTTTTCATAGTGTCTGACCATAAAGTGCTTAATAGATGAAAGTAGTAGATTTTTGATGAGATTTTTGTCTTTTTTTAGATCAGTGATGCCTAAGTATCATTGATTTAAAAAAAGTGAAAATATCGCAAAAAGATACGCTTTCAGCATGAATGATTTTATGGACAGATACTATCGTCATCTTTGTGTGTGAATTTATGATTAATAAAATTCGTGTCCTTCTTCATATAGAAGGAGATTTATATGTCAATGAATAGATCGGGGATATACTATAAATAGGGATTAAATAATATTAGAATGAGCAAATTTAGAATTTTAATGGGTATTAAAGCCTTAATAGTTGTAATGACTCTAGTGCTAATGGGCTGTGGTTCAGACTCCCATGATGGTGGAAAAATGGCCTCTCATTCGGGAGGGACAATGCATGGGAAAAACCCGGCATCTACATCGGTGCCGGAAGGCAGGATGGAGGCCTATCGGTTAATGCAACAGCGTTGTTTTTCCTGCCATAGTGAGCGTCCAACTCCAGAGAGGCACCAACAGATGCTGGCTCCTCCCATGTCCAGAGTGCAGGAACATTATAAACCCAACTTCAACGATAAAGCGTCTTTTGTCAATGCTATTGTTGAGTGGCTGGATCATCCGTTAGAATCTCGATCCCTCATGCCGGGAGCCATAAGAAAGTTCAATATTATGCCTGCGATGGGATATAAAGAAGTGGAAGTGCGTGCCATTGCCGAGCTGCTGTATGAAATGGATTTCGGTTCTAATCCCAAAAGGGCGGGAAAATCTATGGGTAAGTTAACTTTAAACCAGGGTGGCAAATGGAAAGTAAAACCAGAGCATTGGTACTTAATGGAGGATTTAAAGATTAAACTAAATCGTTTTAATTCCTCCAAAGTCGAGGACTATAATCAACTGGGTAAGGATCTCTTTTCAGAGATAAAGCGTGTACTGCTGGATCCCTCTTATAAAGGAGAATTATTGGATCAATTGCATGTCTTTTTTAATGGTTTGGAAGGGGAAATGCATGCTTTAATGCAAGAGAAAGACCTCGGAAAAGCCAAGCAAGAACTCTCGAGTTTTATTAATAAATTAGATGCTTTTAAGGATTACTTTAAGTATTAGCAGGGGATGACCAAAGCTGTACTTTAAATTAAATAAAAAACGAATATTTATGAGAAATTATCAATGTATTGTCCCCCTTTTTATGTTATTGTTTGTTGCTTCTTCCGCTTTTGCTCAGTCCGGAACGGACCAAGAGGAGACGGGAAAATCTCCTGCGTCTCATGTTCTGTCATTGGATGCTGGAAAGCGGTGGAAAGCGAATCCGGAAACGACCACCGGTGTGCAGAATATGATTAAATACATGGAGTCATTTACCCCTAAAGATGAAGTACAAGCTTACCTTAAACTCAAAGAGCAACTTCAGGAAGAAATGGGGGGGATTTTTCAGGCTTGCAATATGACAGGAGAGGCCCATGAGCAACTGCATGCCTTTCTGGTCCCTATTTTTGAGTATTTTGAAGGATTGGAATCGACGGACTTGAACACATGTCAAAACAGCTATAAGCAACTTAAGGAACACCTTAAGTTGTATGCGAAGTTTTTTAAGTAATTGGGAGAATTAATTATGAAAGGGTGATGTGCCTATCTGGTATTTTGTACAGTTTGAGCACTAGAGAAAAAACATCTGTTTAGCTTGTACATTCTCAAAGGGCGATCGTCGAAAGCGTAGTGGCAAGATTATTTATAGTGCCTGGGAGTAAGTCGTGTCCTTTAATTTTGTAGCTTTTGATGACCACCACAATCCCAAGGACAACCCGGAAATGATATGCCATATTCCCCAGAGAGCGGCTATAAGAGCAGCGCCTCCCATCCCCGTGGGGAAAATGTGATGATTGAATATTAAGGCTAGAGCAATGCCGGAATTTTGGATGCCTGTCTCAATAGTAATCGTCCGTTGAATCTGAGCTTTAAGCCCAAAGAGGCCGGAGACCAAGTATCCAGTCAATAATGCGAAGGAGTTGTGTAGAATAACAATAGGTAGAAGGAGCCATACGGAGGTTGTAAAATGTTCGTAATTGAGTACAATTGCTCCTAGTACAAACCCTATGAACAAGATAAAGGAAGAGATTTTTAAAGGGCGTAAGATTCGAAGAGATAATATGGGAAATAGTCGTTTGAAAAGAAAGCCAGCTCCGATGGGGATTGCCGTAATGAGGAGGATAGATTTGAATACTTCGAGGAAAGGTATATCTATTGGGTTAGCTAAAGGGACACTCCCCAAGTAGAGATTGCCCAGGGTGGAAAAAATCAGTGGAGTCATAAAGATGGAAAGTAGATCAGAAGTTGCGGTAAGGGTGACAGATAGAGCTGCATTGGCTCCGGCAAGATAGGAAATGTAATTCGAAATATTTCCCCCGGGACAGGCAGAGACTAGGATCATCCCCAATGAAATGGAAGGGGGTAGCCCTAACACAAACACCAAACCCAAGGTAAGTATCGGAAGGAAGATATATTGAGAGACAAGTCCAATTAAAATGGGTTTGGGCGCTTTGATTAGCCGCGTGAAGTGGGATTGTTGCATTCCCAATGCCACTCCAAACATAATAAAGGCCAATGCGATATTTAGCAGGGCGATACCTCGTTCATTGAAGTTGAGTGTAATATGATCTAATTGTTGAAATGCTACAGTTTCAAACATATTGTGTATTTTGATGAGGCGCTAAGATAGTTTTTTTAACCCAAATCATGCATTAGACCCTTTTGTTAAAGAGGAAATGCGCCACAGTAGAAGGTTAGCCAAATTTAAGCAGGGAGAAAAGTAATACCCTTTTGGAAGAAGAGTTTTCGCGGAATTGACTTGTAGATAAAGGCTTAAAGTGAGCATTATCAGTAATATACGTGTGGTTTAATAAATCGTGTAAGGTGTGATCTGGGTATAAATTACTGAAGGATAGAATGTTTTTATAGAGCCATACAACCCAAGTCATGGTTTGAATTATACATTTTCCGTAACATATACGTGGTTGAATAAATGGTGTAATGCTTGGTACGAGTTTAAGATTAGAGGTATTCATATACCTTACACATACACATTGAGTAGCATAAACTATGCACTGCGTTTCTTCTTCTTTGTCTGAAGTTCAGCATACCACCATGCTCCAATCGCAAGCGCTGTATACAGTAACAGTATGAAGAGCATTTGCTTCCATTTGTTTGCCATTTCATAATAGAGAATTAAAATGCCACCGATACCTAAGCCTATAATAGCCAAAAGTGTTATTAAAGTAGAAGAATGTGTTTTTTTTCTTATTTTATAGTTGGCTACAGCCATTAGGAGAGACACTAAGAGAAAGGTGATGCTTCCAAATTCTAATATTAGCTCCAGTCCCCCGATTAGGATGAGGCCGCTAGCCATACCGGCCATAGTTATGATGGCAAGAACGGGGATTCCCCTAACTCTACGGGATAGTGCACTCGGAAAATAACCATCAGACGCAATCACAGCCATCTGACGAGAAGAGCCAAATACCGTCCCACTAATCGCGCTACTTGTGGCCAATAAGGCGCCTGCAACAACGAGCTGCGTACCTAAAGCACCAAGTATGTCTCCTGCACCTGCTGCTAATGCATATTCTTTGTTTTTGACAATCTCGTCCAGGGGAAGAGCAAACAGAGCTCCAAGAGCAATTACGACATAGATCAATATCGCCAGACCAATTGCCGAATAAATGGCGCGTGGGATATTTTTTTCCGGTTGGGTCATTTCATTTACGGCATTGATGACCAGCTGAAAGCCTTCGTAAGCTACAAAGGTCAAGGAAGCGACTATCATAATAGTTAGTAAATTTGACTGCTCGGCATCTTGAGCTAAATGCTCTATAAAAGTAGTGAAATCAGTAGTTCCATGCTGCATCAATACTACAGAAATGATAAATAGTACAACGATTTTGGTATAGACCATTAAGTCTTCTACTTTCCCCATACCGTTGACACTCCATAAATTTATTCCGGTAAATACTCCTATTATTGCAATGGCAAGAATTTTCCTTACCCAAATATTGTCGGCGAATGTAGTACTGCTAATAGCATAAGAAGAAAAGGTGTAGGCATATAGCGCGAGCGTGCTAATATATCCAAAAATAATGAACCATCCTATGGCGGAGGCCGAGAAGTGAGAGCCGGGATAAGTGCGTTTATAAAATGAATAAGTAGCGCCTTCATCCCTGTAATACAGGCCCAATTGAACGTAGGAATAAGCTGCTAATGCTGCAATACAACCACCGATAACAATGGCAATGGGTGTCAAATAGCCGATTAACGAGACAGAGATACCAAGAATGGTAAAAATCCCACCCCCAACCATCCCCCCCAATGCAATGGCGATAAGTTCGGGCAGACCAAGATCTTTATTTCGTTTTCTATGGATGGAGTTAGGGGGAATCTTCATTCGATATGTTGCGTTTTGTTGACACTAGTATAGCCTATCACAAAGGTAAAAAATTTATCGGAGGAATATGGATCAAAAGGCTTGTCGTATACCGAGGATAGGATTATATCTTAAGATATTATGGAGTGAAAAGGTAGCATAAAGAACCACTCCATGTACGAAATATTCATGGGATCGGAATTTCATTCTTTTAAATTTTGCTACCTTCGCCCCATAAAATTCAAGCATAATGAATCGTTCTCAGATCAAAAAATCACAGCCTTATCAGGATCATGGAGTCAAGCTTTTTACCGGTGAACATACAAGATACCTTTCAGAGAAAATAGCGAACTATTACGGTCAGGATCTTGGCCAACTTACCTTGCATCGTTTTAGTGATGGGGAGATGCAGCCGGTAATAGAGGAGTCCGTTAGAGGAGCATTTGTTTTTTTTATCCAGTCCACCTTTGGGCCTGCCGATAACCTCATGGAATTGCTTTTGATGATAGATGCAGCGAAACGAGCTTCTGCAGGGTATATCACTGCGGTTATTCCCTACTATGGATATGCACGGCAGGATCGAAAAGACAAGCCCCGAGTTCCTATTAGTGCAAAGTTAGTGGCAGATCTTCTCATGGCTGCTGGAGTAGACCGGATAGTGACGATGGATTTGCATGCGGATCAGATTCAGGGATTCTTTGATTTTCCTGTAGACCATTTGACGAGTGAAGCTATATTTATACCTTGGTGTAAGACACAAGATTTGAGCAATGTAGTTTTCGCTTCACCCGATGTCGGAGGAGTAAAACGCGCCAGGACCTATGCGAAGTTTTTTGAAAGAGATCTGGTTATCTGCGACAAATACCGTGTTCGAGCGAATGAAGTCGCGGGAATAACGGTGATAGGTGACGTCGAAGGAAAGGAGGTCATTCTAATCGATGATTTGGTGGATACAGCGGGTACACTGTGCAAGGCTGCCGATGAATTGCTTAACAAAGGAGCTAAAAGTGTACGTGCTATTTGTACGCATCCGGTACTTTCCGGCCCGGCCTATGAGCGAATAGCTGATTCAAGTCTCCAGCAACTCATTGTTACGGATACGGTATCCCTCCAACCGGATAAGCCCAAGGAAAAGATTTTGGTTTTATCTACAGCAGAACTCTTTGCCGAGGCGATTCAGGTAACTCATTCCTTTCAGTCGATTTCAGATTTGTTCCAGAGGCATAAATAAATAGTATACTATTGCCATAAGTGTGCATTGGAATATATTGAACGATTATAGTTATTTTTACAAAAGGTAGATCTTGATATTATTGTATTTTAATCCTATGTGTATATGACAGAAATACAGTTCATTGCCCGAATGAGATTCTAGAATTGTTGGGCATAAATAGAGTGGCGGTTAACTGGGGTGACAAAATGACTAAAATATACTAAGTAAAGAGGCTTGTATATGAAGAGAATGTACTATCTTTGCACTCCTTTAGTGAAGAATGGGTGAAGAACCCTGTATTCGATTAATAAAAATAAAATTTAGACACATGAATGTGGTCAATGTCAAAGGGCAAAAAAGAGAAAAACTCGGAACAAAATATGCACGAGCCGCCAGAAAGGAAGGAATGGTCCCTTGTGTAGTATATGGACCCGACACATTATTTCACTTTGTTGTTCCCAGCTTGGATTTAAGGGATGTAATTTATACGCCTGAATTTAGCTATGTAGATATCGAAGTGGATGGACAGACACATCGTTGTATCCTCAAAGAATTCGTGTTGCATCCTGTAACAGATGCGATACTTCATGTTGACTTTTTAGTTCTCAAGGAAGGGGTACCTGTAAAGGTGGAGATTCCGGTTAGTTTTAATGGTCCTTCAAAAGGAGAAAAGCTTGGAGGAAAGCTTATTCAGTCCGTTCGAAAGGTGAAGGTCAAGACTACTCCGGACAAATTGGTCAATACACTTGTTGTGGATATTCACAATATTGGTCTAGGAGAATCTGCACGGGTGAAGGACATTCCGGCAGTCGAAGGGATGGAAATTATGATGCATCCCAATATTCCATTAGCGACAATTGAGATTCCACGTGCTCTCAAATCTGCAGCAGCAGCTGAAGAGGCTAAAGCAGAGTAGTATTCTGATAAAATCTCGGGAAGTTCTATTGATTTTCCTCTTGTTGGATTGCAGAGTATAGGTGTTTAAGCGGTATCTTAGCCCCATTAATTGCATTATACAATTAAAGGAAGTATGCGACGTTTTTTAGATATTGCCCTGCTACAATACGATATAAAATGGTTAGATATTGCGTCCAATTTAGCTGAATTGGACGTTTTTTTTAGGGATATCCCACAGACTATTGATATGATTGTCTTGCCGGAAATGTTTAGTACCGGTTTTACTATGGACCCCGCTCCGGTTGCCCAATCAATGGAGGGGGAAGCAATCCGTTGGCTTGTACAAAAATCCTCCGAAAAACAAGCCCTTATTGTCGGTTCGTTGATTATTCGATCAGAGGAAAAATATTATAACCGTTGTGTGTTAATTTATCCGGATGGGACTATTTCATACCAAGATAAGAGGCATCTCTTTAGTTATGCAGGCGAAGATGAAACGTTCACTGCAGCGGGGGAAAGGAAGGTGTTTGAATGGCTTGGATGGAAGTTGTTTTGTGGGGTATGTTACGACTTGAGATTCCCAGTGTGGAGCAGAAATGATGAAGGCTATGATGTAGCGATATATGTTGCGAACTGGCCGGAGTCCAGGATAGAAGCCTGGGATAAGTTGCTTATGGCACGCGCGATAGAGAATCAATCTTACGTTTTGGCAGTCAATCGGGTCGGAGTGGATGGCAATGAAATTACCTACAATGGCCATAGTGCCCTCATTGATTATGAAGGGAAGTGTTGCACTAAACAGTTAAATAAAAGTGGAGTTTTATACGGAAAGTTAGATTCTGAAGCGTTAAAGAAATATAGAGATCATTTCCGTTTTTTAGAGGATAGAGATGATTTTAATATTGTATGAAGCGAACATGAACTTTATTAAACATAAATTTCATACAGAGTTTTGTTTAAAATAATTCATGTGAGAGCGAAGCGATTCCATATGTGCCGAAAATTTGTAATACATTTACTTTCAATTTATTACAAATTTTTAAACATATGAAATGGTGCCGCCCAAACAATCATTAAATCTAGAACAAATGCAAAACAAACTGGATTTTCATATTTCTAATTGGTCTTGGATCGCAGGTATAGTTGTCATGTGCTTTGCCTCTTCCTGTGCGGTTTTTACGCCTTCAGAAACAGATTTTACTATCAATAGAAGTAGGGAGGCGGGACATCCACAAAAAACTATTTCTGTTGCTTCTAAAAGGGTGAAAATAGAGCGCCCCTTGCCAGCACATGCTGAAAAACAAAGGGAGCAAACCAAGAAGACTTCAAGGACAGAAAAAGCTAGCTCTGTAGTACACCCGAAGGATGATATTGAAAAAAGTACACCCGTTTCTCCTTCGGGGGAGAGGGATAAAGTCCATTCTTCTAAAAAAGTGTCTAAGGCAAAAAAGAGGGTTAAACGCATTAGACGTGACCTTACTCCAGAGGAAGTGGAGGAGCGCGATGAGGTAGTCAAGAATGCCAGAAAACTTAAAGGCGCAAAGTATAAGTATGGAGGGAAGGGGCCTTTTGGCTTTGATTGTTCGGGGTTTGTAGGGTATGTATTTGAAAAAGATGAAGTATATTTGCCGGCTACTGCTAAATCGCAGTCCACCATCGGTCGAAGAATATCCTTGGATGATGTAGTGGAAGGGGATTTATTGTTTTTTGGTGAAGGTAAGAAAGTGAGCCATGTAGCGATGGTTACCTCCAATGATGGGAAGCATATCTATATTATTCACAGCACTTCCGGTGCGGGCGTAATCGAGGAAGACCTCTATCAAAGCCAGTATTGGATGGAGCGATATCTCTTTGCTCGGGACGTGTTAGGTGAGTGAAGATTAGATGGTCATCTTAGATTAATTTATAATATGAATTGTATTGATCAAAAGTATAAAAAGAGGTTTAAGTTAAAAGTTATTATTTTTTGTTAGTCAGTGAAAAAATCTGTTTACGAAAAATAGTTCGATTTGGTTAAATGTTTTTGGGTTCTTTGATCTTAATAATGTACAAAACTTTAAACAAATGAAAAATATTATACTTTTTGGCCCTCCGGGGTCAGGCAAAGGAACTCAGGCGGTAAAATTAGCGGAGGCCTTTGGCTTGGTGCATATCTCTACAGGAGATTTGTTTCGTTATGAAATGAAAAATAAGACACCGCTTGGTCAAAAGGCCAAGGCATATATGGAGAAAGGTCAATTGGTGCCGGATGAGGTGACAATAGGAATGTTAAACAATAAAGTTGAGTCCCATCCGCAAGCCAATGGTTTTATCTTTGATGGATTTCCTAGAACGGTTGCTCAAGCTAAGGCTTTAGATGAGATGCTTGCAGCAAAGGGACACTCGATCAATGCCCTCATCGCCTTGGATGTGCCGGATGAAGAGATTGTAAAGCGAATTCTTTTGAGGGGGAAAACATCCGGGAGACCGGATGATAACGACGAATCTGTTATTCGCAAACGAATCGATGTTTACAAATCTCAAACTCAACCTGTATATGACTATTACGATCAGAATTGCAAATCCCATACAATTTTGGGAATGGGCTCGATCGAGGAGATTTTTGGTAGATTGAGTGAATTATTTAGAGAGGTGTTGGTCTGATTGCGACTTCCTTTTCTATTCTAGTAAACTGAGGATTGGGGAAGATGTACTTCCTAATCCTTTTATAATGAACCTATATCCCAGTGGCAAATCAAAACTTTATTGATTATGTAAAAATCCTGTTTAAATCCGGAAAGGGTGGGGCAGGTTCTCGTCATTTTTATAGAGACAGACGAAACCCTAAAGGTGGTCCGGATGGAGGGGATGGTGGCCGTGGTGGACATATTATATTGCGCGGAAACGCCCAACTTTGGACCCTCTTGTCCTTGCGTTATACCAAGCATGTCTATGCGGAAGATGGAGGACACGGTGGCCCTTCTCAATCTACAGGAGCCAATGGAAAAGATATCGTGGTCGATGTGCCCTTAGGAACTGTTGCAAAAGATGCCGAAACCGGACAGATTCTCGGAGAAATTCTAGCAGATGGAGAGGAAGTTCTACTTCTCGAAGGAGGGATGGGGGGACGGGGCAATGTCCATTTTAAATCTCCGGTGAACCAAGCCCCTCAATATGCACAACCCGGACGGCCGGGAAAGGAACAATGGGTTATATTAGAGTTAAAGGTATTGGCAGATGTGGGACTGGTGGGATTTCCAAATGCAGGTAAATCTACTTTGCTAGCGGCGATTTCGGCGGCTAAGCCCAAGATAGCAAACTATCCCTTTACAACCATAGTGCCTAATCTTGGAATTGTCCCTTACAGGGATAATCAATCTTTTGTGATGGCAGATATCCCGGGAATAATCGAAGGGGCCCATACGGGGAAAGGGCTTGGGTTAAGGTTTCTAAGACATATCGAGCGAAACAGTATTCTCCTGTTTTTAGTTCCTGCTGATGCAGACGATATCTCAAAGGAATATCACATCCTTCTCAATGAATTGAAAGTATATAGTCCTGAACTGGTCGATAAGCCTAAGCTATTAGTAATATCAAAGTCGGATCTTTTAGATGAGGAGTTGAAGCAATTGCTCTTAAATGAATGGCAGGAAGAAATTTCTCCATTGTTTATTTCTTCAGTAACAGGAGAGGGGATACCAACTCTAAAAGACAAGATTTGGTCACAACTCAACAAGTCTTAATAGCGGAAGTATGAATCTAAAAACGTACATAAGAATTACAGCTTTGGGCTAAATGAACGCAATACTTGGGCACGCATGGAAAGATAGTATTGACCTGTCCTGTAAGAAAATCTTTCGAGGAATTATATTTTTAAACGTCGGTTCGGGATAAGCATTAACAGTAATATTATTCCTTTAAAATAAAAGGGCAATTGCATGATTTCGGTAGGAATCGAAGTTTACTACTTGGAGCTCCACTTGTTTTAATTTTATCAAAACCGTTTAATCCTGTTATTAATACTCAATTTCTATCCCCAAGTTCTTTACTTTATGGTGAATTATTGTATCTTAGCCACTCGAAATTAGGGTAGGCCTGGATAATTTACTTCGGTTGTACCTTTCTTTCCTACTCCGATTCTAAGTACCTATTGGTCATTAGAAGAGGGGGGAAGTGCTAAGCTGTCGTGTAGACTAAAGATGAGGGGGTGCCATTTCATAGCTCTAAAAATATCAATAAGATGAAGAAAATACTTTATGTGATTCTCCTAATTTGTATTGGGACATTAGGTGTCAATGCACAGGTAAATCCCGGTTGGCAAGGAGTGTTGCGGGGAGCTACAAATAACAAGCCGGTTATTAACACAAATGTGTCGGTTCGGTTTACAATTCTAGAGCAGGGCAAGGTGCTTTACATGGAAAGGCATTCTGCAAA
>JALSTN010000022.1 GCA_026983735.1 Saprospiraceae bacterium
ATCTATCTTTCCGATATCTCCGGTCTTCAACCATCCATCCTTGGTAAAAGCATCCAGTGTTCCTTCCGGATCTTTGTAATATCCCGACATCACATTTGGCCCGCGAACTACGATTTCTCCATGCTGATCCTCCTGCTTTTTCTTCAATAGTTTAATCTGCACCCCTTCCACCGGTTTTCCGACGGATCCCGGCTTATTCCCCCTTTTGTCAAATCGATTAAAACTAATCACGGGAGAGGTCTCCGTCATCCCATATCCTTCTCTAACCTGTACTCCGGCCGCTCCAAATATCTGAGCTATTGCAGAAGGCAATGCAGCAGCGCCTACGGCTACCCAACGAACAGACCCGCCCATTCTGCGATGCCAAAAGCGGTAATACAACTGGCGGGAGGCCCACAATTTCATACCAAAAAAAATACCTTTCCCTCTATCTGTACCGTATTGTTTACCGACCTTGACTGCCCACTTGGCTAGCCAACGCTTGAGGGGATTCGCACTAAGCTGCATACCTATCACATAGTCATAGGTCTTCTCTAACATCCTGGGTACAGCGGTAAAAAAATGAGGTCTTACTTGTTGAAAATCGCGCAGCAAATGGTCTTTGCCGGAGGAGAAGTACAAATCCACACCGAGGGACACGTAAGTCAAGCAAGAGGTACGCTCAAATATGTGACTGTAAGGTAAAAAACTGAGCGTTCGATGCCCGGGACGCAATGGCAATAATCGACGAACTGCCTCTATGTTTGATACTATATTGGCATGGCTTAGCTGCACCCCTTTTGGCGCACCACTCGTTCCGGATGTATACATAATACAAGCCAATGCATCCGGTGATATAGATGGGGGACCTTCCATGGGGGCCGATTGTTGTTGAGGGTGCAAGAGCTGCGAAAGCACCGGAAGGGAGTATTCAGCATGATACTCCAAGTGATAGGTCTCCAGATTTGGGGCCATGCTCCTCGCCTTATGGTATTGCCCTAGGTCTGAGGCAATACACACTGCCGGAGAAGTCTGAAGAATGATTTTTTTCAGAATTGCGCTATCTACCGTTTTATGCACGGGCACGAGGACGATGCCTTCCATCCAACACGCCCAATCTATCATCATCCATTCGGGGGAACCCAATTCCGGGATGGTCATGATCCGATCTCCTTGTATTATCCCCCTTGAAGAAAACCATTTTCTAAGTATGGCCACCCCATTAAGTATCGCTTTTTTATCCCATTTTAACCATTTTCCTTCCCTAAAAGCATATAGACCGGGCGACTCCTTGGCACTCGAAGTATACGCATCTATAAGGTCAAATAACCGGGTCATCTATCTATTATTCTTCTTCGTTTGAGCCATCAAGATACAATATTTCATACAATATCTCATAAAAGGATTTGTAATCGGGTAAATCATTGTGTCCTGCTCCCTCTATTCTATATAGTGTTATTTGTCCGGGCTTGAGCTTGAGAAGTTGCTCACTCTGATAGATGGGAAACAGGCGATCCTTGGTTCCATGAATGATGTGAATCGGACATTCGACATCCATCAGATAGCGATCTGTACGGATATTGTACCGCAACAACCACTTCAGAGGAAGAAAGAAGAGGTAGCGCCGGATGTTGTGATAGAAGCTATAATAGGGAGAGTCCAGTATAAGTAACCGAGGATGGTTATTGGCTGCAACCCAGGCCGCAATACCACTCCCCAACGATCGACCGAAAACGACTAGATTTTCTTCTTTATATCGTCTGAGTAACCAATCGTATATAAACTGAGAATCCATGTACAAGCGCTGCTCATCCCTTTTGCCCTTGCTCTTGCCAAATCCTCTATAATCCATCATAAAAAAATCATAGCCATTGGAAAGATAGTCCTTAGCAAATTTGCCCCATCCCTTGATGCTACGAGAATTCCCTTTCAAATAATAGACCACCCCTTTTGAATTGGGTACTTTAAAATAGATGGCATTGACCTTTCCCCCATCCGGCATATCAAAATTGAGTTCTTCAAAAGGAAAGGGATAATGATATTCAAAGTCAGTAGGCAATATCTCCGGTCGAAAGAAAAAATAATCCTGAAAGAAATAAAACACCCCCATCAACAAAACGTAAAATAGAACTATTAGAACAATTATCCAGAACATATCCAATCGTTTTGTGACTGTTAGTATTGTAAATTTAGTAGAACGATCAAAATACACTGGTCTAAACCTAAATCATGCATTTGCCCAAAATGAATTGAAAATTACATTTTGGATTTAGTTGTTATATCGATGCCTACCAAGTATTTTAACAATTCCTCGGATTGAGGGAAGATTGATTCCAACTCTTTGCCCGCCTAATATATCGCTATTCATTATTAAATGCAGCCAATACGTTTTTCATTTGCTTCTCTAAGAGCTACACTTCATCTATTTATAAAATCTGCTTTAAATGGTACAAATTCGCTATCTTTAACCCAAATTCCTTTCTTTGAGAGGTCAAATATTTATATAGGGGGCCTACCCTTAAGGTAAAAACACAAGACTTATACATTTCAATATTTTCTTTCTTCTCCCTCATGCTCAACGCTCAATTCTCCATTAAAAAACGCTACAAAAAACAAAAATAGTCAAATGTTTTACTCTTTGGTGTATATTTCCACAAAAACCAAATATCTTTACCCTGACAAAAAACAAAATCAATCCGGGATGTACGATCAAATACCTCCTATGACAAAAGAGCAATAGCAGACCATGATATCCAATACAAATATATCTTCGGCTCAAGAGGTATCTCTTGAATCATTTTTCTCAACTTTTAGAAAGAATATCATCGGTTACGGACAGACATTTTCTACTCCTTACGGAGAAAAGCCCCTAGTATATACCGATTGGACAGCGAGTGGTCGGCTGTATGGTCCGATCGAATCGCGTATCAGTCAACTCCTAGGGCCATTTGTCGCCAACGTTCATACCAAAACCTCCGTAACCGGATGCATGATGACCTCTGCCTACCACAAAGCCAAGGATATCATCAAAAAACATGTGCATGCCAACGAAGATGATGTACTCATCTCCTCGAATGCAGGGATGACGGGTGTCGTCAATAAATTTCAACGCATCTTGGGACTTAAGGTACATGAGAAATATTATGAAATGGTGCATTTCCACCCCAATGAACGACCGATCGTCTTCTGTACACATATGGAACACCATTCCAACCAAACTTCATGGCTAGAAACGCTAGCAGATGTCGAGATTATACAAGCAGATAAAAACGGACGTGTGGATCTTGATCATTTTGCATGCTTATTGGAGCAATACAAAGATAGAAAAACCAAATTCGCTGCAGTTACCTCTTGCTCTAATGTCACCGGCTTGCTTACCCCCTATCACGAAATCGCAAGGATGATCCATCGCGCCGGAGGAAAATGCTTCGTGGATTTTGCCGCATCGGCGCCTTATATAGATATAGTAATGCGCACAGAGGATCCGGAAACTCAGTTGGATGCCATTTATTTTTCTCCTCATAAGTTTCTAGGCGGACCCGGATCCAGTGGAATTTTGGTCTTTTGCCCAACCCTGTATTCCAATCGAATCCCAGACAACCCGGGAGGGGGAACGGTAGAGTGGACCAATCCTTGGGGAGAGCACCAATACCTTGAAGAGATTGAAGCTCGAGAAGACGGGGGGACCCCGGCCTTCCTACAGACCATAAAGGTATCTTATTGTTGTCTCTTAAAAGAGCAGATGGGAACAGACAATATTCTAAGGCGAGAACATGAACAATTAGACATATTATGGCCTTATCTCGACGAAACGCCCGGTCTTCATATATTGGCTGATCACCAGAGGAACAGATTGGGTATCATTTCTTTCTACCTCCAAGGAATTCACTATAATTTAGTAGTAAAATTACTCAATGACCTCTATGGAATACAGACACGCGGGGGATGTTCCTGTGCGGGCACGTATGGGCATTACCTACTAGAAGTTTCGTATGAAAAGTCCAAGGAAATCACATCACTCATCGCATCCGGTAATCTCTCTGCCAAACCGGGTTGGATCCGCATGAGTATTCACCCTACCCTAACGGATGAAGAACTTCATTACTTTGGTAAAGCCATCCAAGATATAGCCTTAAATTATCACAAATATGAAAAAGACTATGTGTATGATCCAAAGACAAATGAGTTCTTTCACAAGAATGAAAAAGACTTAAATACGAAAATTGGCGATTGGTTTCTACCACTTTAGATGAAGAAAAATATGAAGCAACAACGCATTTACTTAGACAATGCAGCGACTACACCCTTAGCTCCTGAAGTCCTACAAATTGTTATCGAGGCCTATCAATCCTACATCGGTAATCCTTCCTCCATTCACACTCATGGGAGAATGGCTAAGACTGCCTTGGAAAAAGCCAGAAAACAAATCGCTCAAATCATCGGGGCCGGCCCTGGGGAAATCTACTTTACATCGGGGGGGACGGAGGCCAATAACACCGCGTTGATGGGCGCTGTAAGAGATCTAGGGATCCGTAGAATTATTAGTTCTAGACTAGAGCACCCCTCCGTCCTAAATATGCTCAATCACCTTCAAACCCAATATACTGATCTCATAGTACACTGGATTAAAGTGGATGATAAAGGAGCCCCTCTGCCGGAGGACCTAGACACTCTTCTGGGACAAAGTCAAGAAGAGACCTTGGTCTCCCTTATGCACGCCAATAATGAGACGGGAACCCTTACCGACCTAGCTTCCATCAGCCAAATATGTCACGATCACCATGCCATTTTACATACGGATACCGTCCAAACCATGGGCTATTACCCCCTGGATATAGAAGCCCTGAACGTGGGATTTTTGAGTGCTTCCGCTCATAAATTCTACGGACCTAAAGGGGTCGGATTCTTATACATGTCCAATGCAAACATCGTTCGTCCCCTTTTATATGGCGGCCAACAAGAAAGGGGAATACGCTCCGGCACTGAGAATATAGCTGGAATTCTCGGTCTCGCTAAAGCCCTTACTCTAATGGAAGAACACAGGGCAGCTCGCAAGAAAAAAATCATTGAACTAAGGGAGTATTTGATAAAAGGTATCCGCCTACATCTTCCACAATGCACCCTAGAACACGACAATATAAACAAATGTCATTATAAAATAGTCAACATGGCCCTGCCTCCTTCCCCTAAAGCCGAATTGGCTGTCATTAACTTGGATATAGCCGGAATTAGTATTTCGGGAGGTAGTGCTTGCTCTTCCGGAGCAGAAAAAACCTCTCATGTGATGGAAATACTTCACCCGGCCGATGTAAGAAAGCATATTCGGGTGTCCTTCTCTCACCACAACACCATCGAGGAAATAGACGAACTCATCACCCAACTCAGCAAAATCATCTAACCTGATGTCGGATA
>JALSTN010000023.1 GCA_026983735.1 Saprospiraceae bacterium
TATGTGCATTGGGATTGCTGGCCGGATGGAGGACTTTCCTGTATAGCAAATCTACATGTCAATATCCGAGACATCAATGGTGCTACGAATTGTGGAACTGGTCAAAATAGAGGTCACTCTGATATTGTAACAGGGCATATATCAAGAAATCGAACCCGATTGTTCAAAATCAAAGGAAAGATTTGGGCGTTCAAAAGGACCTTTGCCACCACTAAAGTTGGTTCCTCTACCAGATCTTATAGAAAAAAGTACTCTTGGCAGATTTGGACCCAAAAGAAAGTCAAACAGATAGAAGCGCAATTAGAGGGAATCTGGTATGAAAAATTAAAGCGCAAAGATTGCCGTTGTGCCCCTAACAATATTCCCCCAAAATGGGACGTTGAAACCAATAGTTCTTATGTCGCTAGAAACATATCCGGCACACATAATGCCTCTGCGCGTTTTCATTCTATGAAGTCCTCTCATAGAGCACTCGTAGGAATTAATGTGGGAGATATCTGCAGTATTGATGAATTATTTTTACTTCCTTAGATTATTGTCCTAAGGTGGGAGACTTTCTTCTCCCACCTTAGGACTTTTAAAACACTTAGAAATGCCAACAAATAATTTCCAATTATATGCTATTTTTTTGATTCTTTTTGTCTTGCCCTTTGGGTACAAATCAGAAAGTGTCTTTGTTGATAACGGATGGATATTTTTCAATGAACTTCAGTCCAAACCGGCATCCCTTTTAGCAAAACCAAATGTCATAGCACAAGAGGATTATAGAACATTTGGATTTACACATAAGCTGAAGCACTACGAAGGATGGTCGTGGTCGATTTACACAGGTTATGTTTTTAATAGTGTAGAATTTGCGATTTCAGGTAAAACCTCCGGCTACTTTGGCCAGGGAGACGGGATGACCCAGTCTCATTTCCTCGCTCTCGGTATCCAAAAGGAGATCGCGGACAGATGGCCTCGACTCAGTGTCTCCCCGGGTATTTATTTAAAAGGATTATATGTCACTCAAACTTCGTGGGATAACATTAAGGGTTCACCGCTAAATGACTACCGATCAGCCGGCATATATGGCACCTTAAGGTACAAGGGGTATCCCGGCATTAAGCCCCCTCTATTAGAACTACAACTCCCCCTCGACATAAGAGTCTGGAAAGGATTAATTGTCAGTTTTAAAGTGGGAGCGGCTTTAGGTTTTTCTCCTATCCAAGATATCAGTTACACCTGGAGGCAACACAACGGACCGGAACAATATGTTCGACAGTATATCAATGGAACAAGCACAACTTCTACCATTGGATTAAAATACAAATTCAAATAAGTTTCTGCTGAATTCAATATCATTTCATACTTCAAAAATACTAACATGTATTTTCCCAACTCTTATTTTACCCATATCTCAGGCCGATCACTTGTACTACCTATCCTAATTCTAAGTACTTTATGCCTTTCACTTCAGGGACAAAGTTTATCCAATTCAGGAATGACTTTTGAGTATTACGCTATAGGTCATAACTCAGATGGAGATAAGCTTAACGGGTTTTCCGGAATCGGAGGAGGTGGAAACTTCGAGTATGAACATCCTATTAACGGTAAAAAGAATCTCACTATTTTTGTATTTAGATCTACGCTCTTTGAGCCTTACGTTTCCTTTAACGATCCTAAATTACCTCAAGAGATTTCGGTATCAACCCATTTGTACTCTCTTCGAGCGCGAGTTTATAGAATGGGGGTAAATCGATATAAAGGTTTATATAATGATCGATTTCATCTTGGGGTTTCCGGATTTCTTCAACTTACGAAGATAGACCGGGTTTTCGAGGATATTACACATTGTGAATATGTCTTCCGAGGAGACTTTATGACCTGCACCCAACAAATCACATATCCCGGCATTAAGTTTGAAGCCGGCTTCAACTTATACGCGGACATTACCATTTCTAACCTTTTGCATTTATTTTATACGACAGGTCTTGTCTTTGGCCCGAAGAAATATGCCGACTGGACGTTCAAAGTACGCACCAAACAAACTGAATTCCCTACTATAAAAGGATATATCAATGGAAATGCATATACTTCCTCAATAGGCTTTAAAATAGATCTACTGAATTTGTGGAATAGCGTTAGAAAGTGTTGATTTATTAATAGTCAGCTGAATATCGCTGAAAAACAGCAGTTCACATATGAAATCATTAGGGACTAGTGCGTTAACCGACTGAATTTTCTCCTAATATTACCGTAGATCCTCTATATTTTAACTTTACCCCATTCTATCCCATCAACTTAACGTCCAAGTATAAATCAAAGTAACTTGTCAGCTTGAAATAAATGCACTTCGATATATTGAAATATGGGCGATTTGGAGCTTCACTTATCAGATGAAGTTTGGTTATAACATAACTAATAACTAGGCTAGTTTTTAACTAATGTCTCAGTCCAACACAAAAAATCCTACATCCATTAGCCAATTCTAATAAAATTTTTGCACTTTTGCACCTAAGTTATTTGTAGAACTGCCTGGATGAGGTCACCATTTCATACTGACGAAAAATGGGCGATAGGCTTCATCCTAATAGAAGTAATCGCACAATGATTTTTTGCACTTTTAAATGAACACCTAATACAACACTTTAAAATATACTCATGGAATTTACCACTGAAGATCAACGCATTATAGACAAAATGATTCGGATCAGCAAGCGCAATCCGCTAATGCCTGAGACCTATATACCTTGGGATTACCAAGAAACGGGCGATGAACGTTACCTCTCGGAAGATTTAATCTCAATATCCGGTCTTGAAGAATACCGGCATTTGTCTACTCCGCAAAAAACCGAACTCGGGAGAAGGGAAGTCGCTCAAGTTATGTATTCCTATGCTTGGTCGGAAACAATGGCTTGTGCATTCTTCAACAGAAGACTTTTAAAAATAGAACAACATACTCGCGAGTACAACTTCATCCTTCGCGAAACAATCGAAGAATATCGACATCAAAGTATGTTTTGCGATGCAATCGCTTATTTGAAAGTTCAACCCTACCCTCCTTCTCGGATTCATAAATGGGTCGCATCAGTCACTGTCAAATTTGCTCCTGATTCGATTCTGTTCTTATCCGTGTTAGCTATTGAAATGGCCACGGATATCTACGGCAATGTCCTTCGGAAGGATCCTTCTATTCATCCCGTCATCCAAAAAGTTGCCCAACTGCACCACATCGAAGAGGAGAGGCATATACTATTTGCCAGACTATGGTTAAAAAAGTATACAGAGAAAGCAGGCATTATCAAGCGCTCTATCTACGCCCTCATCGTCATCATTAATCTCTATTTCATGCGGACCATGTATGTGCGTAAAGAGATATTTGATGAGTTAGGGCTCAAAAACACCGATAGAATATATAAACGTGCAAAGAAGGAGTTGGCTTATAAATTTGGCAAACTCTGCCTTAGCGAAGTCAATCAATATGTCCGTTCATTCAACGGGTGGAATACATTTACAAAATTCGTCGCTGCAAAAGTTCTAAAAGCCAAAATATGAGAAGTTACATAAAAGAAATCGGGGTTTATTTGCCGGGGGAACCGGTAGACAATGAGACCTTTGCGCGCAAATATTCCGGGGGATTTCTCCACGCGGATATGATCAGAGTCCTCTTCGGGGGACAAGAGCGCTTTTTAGCTGACAAAGACGTTCACACTTCGGATATGGCAGTCATGGCTGCAAATTCATTTTTAAAAGAAGAAGACAAATCCAAAATTGACTTACTGATTTTTGCCTCTGCAAGTGCGGATCTAATCGAGCCCTCCACTGCCAACATAGTTCAATCTAAACTCGGCTTGTCCTGCCCTGTATTTGATCTCAAAAATGCATGCAATAGTGTGGTATCTGCCCTGCAGGTTGCGGATGCATTTATCAAGAATAATATCCATAAAAACATCCTCATTGTTTCAGGGGAAAAGCCATCGGATACGATTCGCTTTCATCCCTCGTCCAAGCAAGATATAAAGAATAATATCGCTGCCATCTCCTTTGGAGATGGGGGATGTGCCTTATGGATAGCAGGGACCAAAGAAGATAGAGGACTCAGGTTTTCCCGATTCCTATCCATGGGAGAATTCTGGCATCTCTCTACGATTCGAGGTGGAGGATCTATGCATCCTTTCGATCTGGAGATGAATTATTTTCAAGGAGAGACGGCAAAACTTATCGATGTCCTTCAAGATAGCAATGCACAAGCATTTGCCAACAAATGCATAAAGGATGGACCATGGGGCAAGGCTGAAATAGATTTGCTTATCACGCATCAAGTAGCCACCCATTTTTATAAAAGTCTGGCAGAAACCCTTGACTTCCCTCTCGAAAAAATTCATCAGACCTTTCACAAATACGGCAATACGGCTTCAACGGCGATCCCTATCGCATTGCACGACGCAATTCAGAATGGCAAAGCTAAACGAGGAGATAAAATTATGCTTGTAGGAGTTGCTGCCGGTGTTAGTGTAGGCATTCTATTCTTAACTTTGTAGCAGGTTTCAAACGAATGTAACATATTTAAACATCATCAGATGAAAACGATCCCTTGGAAAGAAGATAGCCTCCTCTACCATTCTCCCTTGATCAAAATGCTAGAGGCAAAGGAAGTGGATAAAGAGAGCTTCTTTGTAGGCAAAGAAGCATACAGTATTGAAGATATTATTAGTACCGCAAAGAAAGTTGCTCTACATCTCCAAGAAAACGGCTTTCAATCAGGGGAAAGAGCGGTACTACTCGCAGCACCGGATTTTGATTTTATAGTCGCCCTATACGCTATCATCCTGCTAAAAGGAGTAGCGGCCATTATCGATCCGGATATGGGCAGCAGTCTCTATCTCAACAGGCTAAAACAATTTTCACCCACATGGATTTTCATCGATTACAGATTAGCTTTACTACAGAGATTGGGAGGGTTGAGGTTCTTGTATGAAAAGTTCAGCAAACATCCCATCTCAATCCCTTACCTCAAAGGCATAAACTATGTAGTCATGGGCACTAAGGTGCCGATAACTCCTTCTCTTCTAACCATGAAGGAGTTGAAAAAGCCTGCATTTTCGACGGTTTCGTGGGAGACGGCTTATAAAAAGCTTGATTTTTTAGTAACTTATACATCTGGCACCTTAGCCGTTCCCAAAGGGGTTATCCATTCTGACGAAGGGCTAATGAACAGTCTCTCCTTGCTCGCGACAAAGATAAGGACATTCAAGGGGCATAATATGGTGAGTCATCTTCCCCATTTTGCCCTCATAGGCATTATGGCTGATGTCAAAGTGTTTTTATGGAAGAAAGAATGGAGTCCTGCCAAAAGAATCAAGTTTATTAATCACTATAACATACACATCTTT
>JALSTN010000024.1 GCA_026983735.1 Saprospiraceae bacterium
TTGAGCATTATAGTACGGGAATTAAAGCGAATAAACATTTGAGTCGTACCTTTAGAAATGCCGACGGCTCTCCGGTCAAATTAAATTTGACAGAGATAGAAAAGGAGGCCCTAAAAGCTTTCTTAGGAACGCTTACAGATGACCATTTCATAACAGACAAAAAATATAGTAACCCCTTCAAGTAATAGCAACCAATACAAGCACCTCGCATTTGAATTGCATACTTGCAAAAACACAAAGAAAGCAATAGAATATCCGTATGTCTAGGGTAATTTATTGCTTTCTTTTTTAGTTTTTGAGAATTTCAGGGCTAAGGTTAGAGGTAATGGTACAAGGAATCTTCATGCCAATGCACTACCTATGATAGAATTACGGAAGTTAAGTTCGCCTACGGGATACAACTATTACTCTCATTTTAAAAGCAAATTATATAAGTTCCTTTATACCATGTACACTAATAAAGTTGGTTGTTTAAATTTAAAATCAACCCAGGCATTAACATACTGAAGGAGAACAATATGTCTAGCACTGAAAATACTTAGATGATGGATTCCAAACTATATCGAATAAATATTCCCTTCCTGAGCTACTTCCGAATATAAAAATACTCGACGAGCTTCCCCTTCTAATGGACTTAAATCGCCATATTTCGAAGAAAAATGTCCAAGCAATAACTTATTTGCACCCGCTTGCTTAGCAATCTCAGCAGCTTGAAGGGCCGTGCTGTGTCCTCTTTCATCTGCTTTGTCAACCATTTCATGCAAATACGTCGCCTCGTGATATAACAAGGAGACTCCACTAATCCAAGGAATTATTTCGGGCATATATCTGGTATCAGAGCAATACGCATAAGACCGGGGCGCTTTAGACGGCGAGGTTAGATTTTCATTGGGGATTATATCTCCTGTAGGGGTCACCCAATCTTTACCCTTAGCTATTTCACCCCGTTTCTCCTTTGGAATATTATATTTTATCAGCATCTCAGGTATTAGATTCCGATAAGTTATGCGCTCCTCAAAGAGATATCCATAAGTCTCGATCTTATGACTTAATGGAAAAGCATAAATATTTACATTATCCTCTTCTACAAGGAGATGTCTTGTAGTTGATTTTACGGGATGAAAAGAAAGCGGGTAGTTCAGCTGAACACAAGACAATTCAAGAAAAGGCAAAATCATCTGAGCCAGATCTGACGGTCCGTAAATATCTAAAGGCTTTTTACGCCCTTGCAGATTAAGTGTTGTCAATAACCCGGGTAAACCATAGACATGGTCTCCATGCAGATGAGAAATAAATATTTTGGAGATTTTCATAGGACTTTGGCGGAACTTAGCACATTGAAGTTGGGTTCCCTCACCAGCATCTATCAAATACTTATGCGCACCTATGTTCACCACTTGGGCAGTAGGATGTCTCCCTTGAGAAGGTATCGCAGAATTACACCCTAAAACAACAATATTAAACTCCATTCAAGTTGTTCTTATTCTTCGATAAGTTCTTCTTGAAGTGCATCTTCCAATGAAGGATAAATGCTCAGGATCGTTTCGAGCCTGGAGATTTTTATAAGTCTTTCTATCGGCTCATGCTTGATGTTAATGAGTATGAAATGGCCAAAATCCTTCCATAATCTATTTGCGGTAAGAATAGCGCTTAGCCCGGATGAGTCGATGTATTCCACTTCTTCCAGATCGAGGATTAAATTTTGATCCCCATTGTTTCTAATTACAACAAATTCAGATTTCAATTCCGGAGCCAAAAGAGAATTTAAATTTTTCTCTTTGAGCTGAAAAAGGGTGTAATGGTCTGTACGAATAATATTAAACTGCATGTGCAAATTTTGAATTATAACCTCTATATTAAAAAGAGGACTTTAAAAATAAATGTACCTGAGGTCGATACTGCTTTCCATCGAAGAACGTAAAGCACTCAGCGAATTGCAAAGGTAGCGCAATTATCTTACTGAACAAAGGAAGCGGTTTTTTTTGTTGTTCAGAAAATGCTCTGGAAAGGTATAAATCCAATACGAC
Organism: Saprospiraceae bacterium; assembly: GCA_026983735.1. Taxonomy (GTDB): domain Bacteria; phylum Bacteroidota; class Bacteroidia; order Chitinophagales; family Saprospiraceae; genus JALSTN01. The sequence continues at coordinate 2,028 of JALSTN010000024.1, forward strand.
AACAATATTAAACAAATGGAAAAGCCACAAAACGTATAAAACACGCTACAGAATGCAAAAAACAATGAAAATATGCAACTTAATAGGAAAGAATTCTGTTCTGAATAAGTCTAAATAACTAACTTTGCTTTTTAGAACAAAAACAGTCAAGAGAGAAGTTCATATGAATAAGCGTTTTTCAGAAGAAGTCAAGCAAATCATAGCAGTAGGAAGGGATTGGGTAATCCGCCTTGGAAGCGATAGTTTAGGAGTAGAACATTTAATCTTAGGAATTATCAAAACACCTGACAATATCGCTAAGAGAGTTCTAATAAATTTGGAGGTGGATATATACGAGCTTGAACAATCACTTAGTATCCGTTTTTCCCCATCTTCCCCATCACCGCAAGGGACGAGAGACGTACAAAATATTCCTCTAAATAAACAAGCGGAAAGAATCATAAAATTGACGTACTTAGAATCCAAGCTTTCTCAGAATCCGGAGATTAAGTCCGACGATTTAATGTTGAGCATATTAAAGAATCAAGACAACCAAGTCGCGGCATTGCTTCAATCCTTTAATGTAACCTATGAAAGCTTTAGGGATGAGTTGGAGTATGTCATACAAGACATTAACATGGAACAAGAAGAATTTGAAGCAGAGATGAGTGCAGAACAACACCCATTTGGAGAAGAGGAGCCCTCAGAGCCATTTCAGAAGAGAAGTCAAGCAAAATCTAACACCCCTACCCTAGACAACTATGGTAGGGACATCACGGCAATGGCACTAGATGGCAAATTAGATCCAATTATTGGCCGAGAGGAGGAAATTGAAAGGGTATCGCAAATTCTCAGTCGAAGAAAAAAGAATAATCCAATCCTAATAGGAGAACCCGGAGTGGGTAAAACGGCCATTGTAGAAGGTTTAGCTCTACGTATAATTCAACGAAAAGTATCCCGAGCTCTATTCAACAAAAGGATTGTGATGTTAGACTTAGCCGCTTTGGTAGCAGGTACTAAATACCGAGGCCAGTTTGAGGAGCGCATGAAAGCCATCATGAATGAGTTAGAGCGTACTCGAGACATCATCCTGTTTATCGATGAGATTCATACCATTGTCGGAGCTGGAGGAGCTACAGGCTCATTAGACGCCTCCAATATATTCAAACCTGCACTTGCACGAGGAGACCTACAATGTATCGGAGCCTCGACCTTGGATGAATATCGCCAATACATAGAAAAAGACGGCGCTCTCGACCGGAGATTTCAAAAAGTGTTAGTAGATCCAGCTACCCCTGAAGAGACTTTACACATACTCCATAATATTATGGGTAAATATGAAAGTTTTCATAATGTAAGTTATTCGGAAGATGCGATTAAAGCTTGTGTCACATTGAGTGAAAGGTATATCAGCGATCGTCACTTACCGGATAAGGCAATAGATATACTAGATGAAGTTGGGGCCCGTGTACATCTGAAAAATATACGAGTTCCTAAGCATATAGAACAATTAGAGAAAGAAATAGAAGAAGTTCGCAACCTAAAGAACAAGACGGTATTGGACCAGAAGTATGAAGAGGCAGCAGCTTATCGAGATAAGGAATCCATCATGGTCAGAGAATTGGAGAAAGCAAAACTCGCATGGGAGGAAGAATCCAAAACCATCCGGTTTCCGGTTGAGGAGGAGGATGTTGCAGAAGTTGTAGCTATGGTTACTGGAATTCCCATGAAAAAAGTAGCCCAATCCGAGAGTAAAAAACTCGTTCACATGAATGAGGATTTGGCCAAAGAAGTCATCGGTCAAGATGAAGCGATAGCTAAGATTACTAAGGCTATACAACGCAACAGAGTAGGTCTAAAGGACCCTAAAAGGCCCATCGGATCATTTATATTTCTCGGTCCGACGGGAGTGGGAAAAACCGAACTTGCAAAAGCGCTGGCTCGTTACCTATTTGACTCGGAAGAGGCCTTGGTCCGCATTGACATGAGTGAATACATGGAGAAATTTTCCGTAACTCGATTGATTGGTGCGCCTCCTGGTTATGTCGGATATGAAGAAGGTGGACAGTTGACTGAAAAGGTACGAAGAAAACCTTATTCTGTCATATTGCTCGATGAGATTGAGAAGGCACATCCTGATGTCTACAACATTCTCTTGCAAGTATTAGATGAAGGACAGTTAACGGACGGCTTAGGTCGTAAGGTAGACTTTAAGAATTCTATCATTATCATGACTTCAAATATCGGAGTTCGTCAACTTAAAGATTTTGGCCAAGGGGTTGGATTTTCCACTAAATCGAAGAAGGAGAATGCTGAATCTTACTCCAAGAGCATCATAGAAAAAGCCTTGAAAAACACCTTCACTCCGGAATTTTTAAACCGTATCGACGATATTCTAATTTTCAATAGTTTAACACAAGAGCATATATTCAAGATCATCGATCTAGCCCTTGCGAAGTTGAAAAAGAGGCTCTCTGACATGGAATTCACGTTAAAGCTAGACAAAAAAGCAAAGACTTTTGTCGCAGAGAAAGGGTTTGACCCTCAGTATGGCGCAAGACGACTTCACCGTGCGATTCAGAAGTACATCGAAGATCCATTAGCGGAATTTATCCTACAAGAACGGCCAAAGGAAGGGAGTGTATTAAAGGCCGTGCTGAACAAAGAGAAGACAGGACTGGATATCAGTTTTGACAAAATAGCTAAGAAGGACTAATTAGTATAGAAGTTAAATAGGTATGAAATGGCAAAGAACAGGATGAGATTTGGATAAATACGCTTAATTTGCACCTACTAGATGTAGTTAGGCGTTATATATACTACAATTTATTCTGTTTCTAAGCGAATTTAAGCAATAATAAAATTCATTATCATTTCATACCAGCTGAAGTACAAGAAATATCTATCTTAGCGCACATTATTAATTAAAATTTAAACTATTGGCACGAAGACGAAAAAGTCAACCACGTAAGAAAAACCCATTAGACGGTATTATTTACAATGAACGCATTAGATCACCGAAGCTTAGATTAGTAGGAGAACACTTGGACGAAGTGAGCACAATCGCCGGATATAAGGTTGAGCCCGGCATTTATAAAAGCAAGCAAGTAATCGACTGGGCATATGCCATTGACAAAGATGTCATAGTAATATCGCCAAAGGCTGATCCACCTGTAGCTAAGATAATGGATATCAACAAATTCTTATACACGCAAAAGAAGAAACAGCAGGCGATGAAAGCCAACGCTGTCAAAACGGTAATTAAGGAAATTAGATTTGGGCC
>JALSTN010000025.1 GCA_026983735.1 Saprospiraceae bacterium
TCGGATGCCTTTCCATCTTGGTATTGGACATAATTATCCACTAGCTCTTTCCGTAAGCCCTTGCCTGAATCCGGATCTTCCAATGCATGGGCAACTTCCTGCTCTGTTTCCTCTGCAGAGCGGGTGATGGGCACCCATTGATTCTGAAGAATGGGCTTAAAATGACGGGCCAACGTATAGCGATCAAACTGAGCAGCAGCATGCTCAGGTTGTAGGGTAGAATATACAGGCACTACTACAGGGGTATCCATGATCGCAGCTTCAATCGTCCAACTCGACCCCGGAGTGATAATGACATCTGCATGTTTGAGAATATTGATCTGAAGTCTATAATCCTCTTTGTCAGTGTACCATCCGATACCCGGAAGATATCCTCCATATGAAAAACGAATATCCGGATATCGCGCCTTCAAAGGCTCAAAATCAATCCTGCGACTTAGAGGATGTAATCTGATAAGCAGCTGAGTGTTTTTTAAGGCGGCATTATGCGCCATCCACCCCTCTATCTCATGTACCAACCAAGTCTCATCTCTACCGTAGTACTCCATATTATAAACTCCACTTGTGGCATATACTATCCATCGTTTTTGCGGATCCATACCGAGCTGGATCCCCGTTTTTTCTCGAGCATCCCACCATCTTTCCTGATAGAATGGATCAAAACTCACCGGCCCGTTAATGGTCACCTGTTCAGGTCTGTATCCGTTCATTTGCAGGGCTTCCTCATAATTGATCCTATTCCATACGGAGAGGTGGTCTGCCCATTGAGTAATGCGCTTGCGAAGGTTATCCCAACTGTTGACAATCCCCAATGTGGGAATACCATATCGTACTGCTGCCATATACACTTCATAATTATGAGCTGTCATCGGATGGTTTAAAACAATGGCATCCGGAGGAAACTCTTCAAACACCGCTCTTATATACTCCGGCAAAACATAGCGTCGCGCTTCTATCTCAAGCAATCTCCTTTTGATTCTGGGCGACTTAATCTTCTTTCTCAGACGTACCAGACGTTCATTGCGACCTGCGCTGGTCGTACTCTCAGCTCTTCTTGGCAATAGATGGTGCTCGCAGCACAAGTTGATAAACTCCGGTACATTGTATGCCGGAGAAAGGGCAATGATGCGTACATCCGGTACTAAGGCGCGAAGTCGATCCACCGTTCCCAGGTGAATATGATCCCGGATTGACTGACCGATGGGAAAAGTAAAAAATATATTCATTGCTCTTTTATCCTGTTTTGATAACCCAAGAGATATTCCATTAGGAGTTATAAGCTTTGGCCCACAACCCCATATTAATCCATTGCCACACAAAAAAACTATTATCCACACTCCCCTCCTTGTACTTCTCCCATTCCTCTATCACCTTAGAAGCATCTAACCATCGGCTGCCATACTGGTCCAAAGCGATATGAATCATCTGTTGAGCCCAAGGGCGAAGCGCTCCCTTAATCCATTCGCGTTGGGGAGTTTGAACAGGTCTCTTAGGGGCCAAAGCCACTCCTTTGGGGATGATTTGCTCCCCGATTCTGCGGAGGAGCCATTTTTGTTCTTCTCCTCTTATTTTAAGCATTGGAGGAGCAGAAACAGCCAGCTCTACCATCCTATAATCCAGCATGGGCTCTCTCAACTCCACACTGTGCATCATCGAAATCCTATCGTTGAAGCGAAGAGCACGTGGGATTTTAGTATGAAAAATATCCCGATATTGCAAGTCTCTTAATAAATCGCCAAACGGCCGGGGGAATACCCTCGGCTTCGCCAAATTCATAAACTCCTTTACCAAACAATTGGGACGAACCGGAGATGTCTTGCTTCCCTGAACAGGGCCGATATGAAATTTTGATGCATCTATATGGCGATAATAACTGTATCCTGCCCATTGTTCATCCAATCCCTGACCGTCCAATATCACATTTGTTCCCTTAGTCCTTGCTGCTTCGAATAGCCGAGAATACGCCAAGGTTGGAAATCCTCCATAAGGCTCATCCTGCGCTAACTGTATCCTCATAGCAAGCTCCGGAACATCTTCAACCTGGAGCTCTTTCACATTTAGATGGCATCCGGTCTGCTCGATCATCTGCCGCACCCAAGGTAATTCGTCATAGCGCTCATCCCCACTAGTGAAAGTAAACGCTTCCAGACCTTGTGCGTCTCTATTTTGATGCGTTATGATTCCGAGTAGAATACCGGAATCCAACCCTCCACTCAGATTAACTCCGACCGGAACATCCGACCGAAACCTCAATTGAACAGCATCCTCCAATACTTCGCGATATCGATTTATCCATTCTCCCTCTGTCCATTCATCCCTGTCCTTACTTTCTACCGCTCCAACAAAATCATACCATTTACCCGAAGATATTCTCCCCTTCTTCCATTCCAAATAATGACCACCGGCCAATGGGTAAATACCATCCCAAAAAGTCTTTTCAGGGTCCGGATAAGTACCAAATGCAAGATATTCCGCCCATGCTTCTTCGCTTTCTCTACGTGGAATTCCGGCTGCAAATAACGCTTTGATCTCACTAGCCATCCATAATCGATTGTCGTAAGAAGTATAGTATAGGGGTTTTACTCCGAAACGGTCTCTAGCCGCAAATAATGTTCCCTCTTCCCGATCCCAGATCACAAGGGCAAACATGCCATTGAAGGCATTGAGGGCGTCCTTTCCCCATTTCATATAAGCTGCTAAGACCACTTCAGAATCACTCTGCGTACAAAAGGGATACTCAGGCATCTGTTGCTTGAGCTCGAGATAATTGTACACCTCGCCATTGTAAATCATAGTGTATCGTCCGTCCGGTGAAGAAATGGGTTGATTTGCGTCATCGGAGAGGTCTAAGATTTTAAGGCGCGTATGTCCCATGCCTAAACCAGAAGATATCACTCGCTCGTCCCTATGATCTGGCCCCCGATGTGTCAAACATCGATTCATTCCCTCCAAGACCACAGGGTCGGTCTGAGGACCCACTATAGTGACAATTCCGCACATAGAGCTCTATTTAATCCATCTTCTTTTTAATCTTGCCAATGTACGAATGGCATTATCCTTCCAACTGCTTTGGTGGTAATAATCATGTTCTATATTTTGTATGAAATGGTTCCTTAAACGGTTTATATCCATCTCTATTTTATCCGCCACAAACTCTTTTGTCTTTTGACATACAAACATCGTATGACCCGGCCAAGAAGCGATATCCATATTCAAGATTTTGAAACCAAATACACGGAGCAAACCCATCATATAATCATTGGTAAAATAATAACAATGATCTATTTTAAAAAAACTACCCAAATACGTTTGATCTTCATTGACCAGAGGAAGATTCACAGTATCGACTACAAATACGCCTCCATCGTTCAGCATGAGAGCTATGCGCTCTAAGGTTTTGCGAAGGTCAAATACATGATCAATGGTCTGTAAAAATAAAATGATATCAAAACTTCGGTTGGGTTCATAATCTTCTATAAAACCGTGTATCGTATCAAGCCCCTTGGACTCTGCTACGGCCAATTCATCTGCTGATGGATCCAATACAGTGGCCTTTAGATGGTACTTCTCCGCCAGGGCATGTGCGATCATTCCGGTACTTCCCCCTATATCCAATAGTGTATTTATCTCTTTAAATGAAACAACACCATACAGGGATGCTAATAATTTTCTAGTAAACCCATCTTGGTGATGAACGATATGATCGTTGTCTATCTTGTGACCCCAATACTTGCTAATTAAGGGACGGTAATACTTTTGGTAGAATATTTGATAACTATTTTTATCCGGCCGGTCCACTAAATAGACCAATCCACAATTATTGCACATAGCTGTACGAATAGGGATGCCATATCTATCCATTACAGATAGGATGGTCTTCGTGTTGTGCCCACAAACATTACAAGATTTAACAATCTCAAATTTGAATTCTTCTTGGATTTTTTCGATTAAAGGCCTGCAACGCTTTCGGCTTAAAATCAATTTTCTTTGTGGGGAGGTGGAAAACATTGGATTTGGTTTTGCGATGTTAAATTGTATTGTTTTTCCATGCTTTAATCAGCGCTTCCGCAATGATCAAATCCACAGGTTCATCTATGTTGCACAATAGCGCTGATGGCATGATATAGGCATATTTTTTTTCTGGCATAAGTGTATTTTGCTCTAGGAAAGCCGTTCTGCGGACTGCATAGTAACATCCATTCCGGTAGTATACGGGGGCTATCTCTTGACGTCTGGCCCCTTCCTGCTTTTCGATAAGCGGTAAGAGCTTGTTGTCTTCCAATCGATACATTCTAGCCGGATGAACTTCATTTGAAGGAACCACGCTAATGACCCCTTCCACATCGCCTTTATCCAATAGGGCAATCACCTTATCCAAGTCCTTTCTCGTCCGTATGGGAGAGGTGGGCTGTAATAGAACGATCAGGTCAAATGTCACTTCCTTCCGTTGTTCCATCACATCCAGACAATGCCGTACAGCTGCTACAACCGGAGCTTCATCCGTTGCAAGTTCTAATGGACGACGCACTGTCTCTAATCCTATGTCCTCTGCATGTTTAAGAATCGCATCGTCATCACTGGATAATACGACCGTAAGATCATTTACCGAATGATGAGTGGACGCCCATGCATATTCTATTAAGGTCTTGCCATCTATCTTCTTGAGATTCTTGCCCGGAATACCTTTTGAGCCACCACGGGCGGGAATAATACAAAGTATTCGTTTCATACTACTTGTTTACAATCTCTTCATAATACGTACGCGTCAAACGCCATGCCGGTGATTTTATCACCACTAAAAATGCCAGATAAACACCAATAAATAACACAAAAGCTAGAGACAAACGAACAGGTAAATACTCCATATCTTTCATCGTCCACCACACACCAAGAGCAATAACACTGCTTAAAATCGCATAGCTAAGCCCTAATATGAAATGGTAAAACCACCGCTCTTGAATCTCTTTATTGGCTACGCGGGAATACGACAGGTACTCTACCATTTTTAATCCCATCAGCCCATACAACAAATACATAATATTCAACGGTACCAATACAACCACCAACAGCACCCTTGCAATATTCAGCATAAGCTCAAGCTGCAATACAGACTCTGACTTGCCTCGCGCCAAAAGTAAGTAATTGTACGGGATGCGCCAGATATGCAGGATGCCGATGAGAAGAAAAATACGCAAATAAGGGACGACACCTATCCATTTTTCACCGTACAATAAGAAGATGATATCTCGAGTATAAAAGATACCAAACACAAAAG
>JALSTN010000026.1 GCA_026983735.1 Saprospiraceae bacterium
ACAGCATAATGGTAGATTTGGTCAGGCATCTTTTCATACCGAGTCTAGACACATTTATATGTCTGGGAGATCCTATTGTTTTGCCGGCAGAGGATACCTTTGGATACTATGAATTCAAATGGTCACCGGATATCGAGGGATGTGATGGATGTAATTCACCGACGCTCCAACTAGAACAGTCAGATAGCATTACATTGCGGTATACGTCTCCGATGGGATGCTTTGATTCCACGACTCATTTTAAGATCGATGTCATTAGTAATCACCCGAAGATCCCCTTGGCCTTTACCCCCAATGGGGACAATGTCAATGACCATTTTAAGGTCATCGTGCCCTTCCCCTTGAATGCCACTACGGTCAAGCGCTTTGAAATATTTAATCGTTGGGGGGAGCGTGTGTATGAAAATACTACTCCAGAGCAAGGTTGGGATGGCACCTTTAATGGAAAACCGGCGCCCAATGGGGTATATTTATACTTACTTCAAGTAGGATATAAAGGGTGTGAGTTTACTATCAAGGGAGACGTAACTTTGGTTCGATAAGCGAGCGATATGAAGTTGTTGATGAGGACAATAGGTAAGCTGCTAGGCCCCTTGGAGCATGTTGATAGATGCGATATTAGTTAAGTAAAGGAGGATATATAAGCAAGAAGGCGGGAACTTCTACCTGAAAAAGGATTTCATTATCCAGATTAATCATGGTATAGGCCCCTTTCATTTGGCCTAAGGGCGTACTGACGTGCGTCCATGAGCTGTAGTGGTAATGACCACCGGGTTCGATTACGGGCTGTTGGCCTATTACACCATCCCCCTCCACCAAATTTCGTCTTCCGTCAGCATCTTGCACGATCCAATGCCGTCTAAGTAGCTGAATAGGACTCGAACGATGATTGTGGATGGATATATTGTATATATGAGCAAATGCCGAACGCATTGGCGTCGATTGCTGAGGCAAAAATGTAACCTGAACCTCTATAGTCACCCCTTCTGTCGTCTTTACGTATTGCATGGTTTTGTCCATTCTTTATCGGATATAACAATTCTCTTCCTCTACAAGTTCTATTTTTGGTATGAAACGAACATGAATTTTATTAATTATAAATTCACACAGAAAGATAATTAAAAAAATTCATGTGAGAGCGCAGCGGTTACATAAGTGTAGAAAATTTATAATACATTTATTTACAATTTATTATAAATTTTTAAACATATGAAACGAACATGAATTTTATTAATCGTAAATTCACACAGAGTTGACAATAGTATCTATCCATAAAATCATTCATGCTGAAAGTGCAACTTTTTACGATATTCTTATTTTTTGAAAATCAATGATGCTACATTGGCATCACTGATTTTCAAAAAGATAAGAATCTAGTCAAATATCTACTCTTTTATTTATTAATTTCTTTACGGTCAGCTATATGGATTATGTTTAACCTCTTTTTGCTCTCGTTATCTCGGGACGACACGGTATCTTAAAAACCCCTTGCTGAATTTATATCGATGATCTTTGATTACTATACTAGACGGAGAACTATCGATTAGAAGAATTAATATTGTACCAATCAATTTTTCTTGAGAAGTACATGATGTTAAACAATGCTATAAATAAACCAATACTCCCTACTAATAATGCATAATCTTCTAACTGTAGAACCACGTAAATAAAGCCATATATGGTAACCAAAAAGCTGGTTAGCATCATTAGTTTCTTTTTATTCCCAAGCCAGGTAGCGGAATAGACAAGTATGGTGCCACCGGTAGCAAAGGCTGCAATCAGATATGCAATGTCAAACCCTAATTGTTCGGAAATAGATAACAAAAGGACAAAAAACATGATGAGTGCTAGTCCGATAAAGGAATACTGTATAGGGTGTATTCTAAATTGACCTAAAATTTCATAAAAGAAATAAACTAAAAAAATGAGTACGATAATAAGAAGAGAGTATTTGACTGCACGTATATTTTTTTGATATTGGCCTATGGGTTCTAATAAACTTACCCCAAATTTAGAACAGCTTACCTTATGGGTCTTGTCTATCCATTGCTGGGGAAATTCCCTATTCACATTGAGTATTTCCCATTTAGCTGAAAACCCGGTTGGACTAACCTCTCTGCTGTCCGGAATGAATCTGCCCTGAAAGGAGGGCGAATTCCATGATGAATGAAGCGCGACTTTTGTGGTTTTGCCTAAAGGTGTAAAGAAAATAGATTCACTTCCCTGCAATTTAACCGTGAAATCAAAATCCGTAGTTTTACGATTTTCTCCTGTTTTAATTGCGACTATAGCGGAGACACCTTTCGGCGCTATCGTTCCTTTGATGCCTGGTTCTAAATGGATGTTTTGAGTTATCCCCCAATTCAATTGCAAGTGCTCTTTTATGCCCCCCATATCTGTTATTCCTACATTGAAAGTGACATTGTTCCAGTCTATAAGTTTAGGATCAATACCCATTTTTTTAAAGTCAGGCAATTCGAAGCTTCCACTATAGTTCAATACCGCATCGTAAAGTATTGCTTTGTAAATGCCCCTTTTGCGAATGATTGGATTTAGTTTTCCCGTTATGTTAAGCATCTCAGGAAGTATATTCAAGTAGTGATGGGATAACCATTCGGTTTTTTTCCCATTTTGCTCTAACTTTTCTTTCTTTTGATAGGGAATTATCAAATAGGGGCCGGAAATCAATTGAGGTGCACCCCATTTACTCCCTATATCTTTTTTCACTTCTAATTCATTATGTTCTCGTTCTTGAATTAACTGAACTACCATATCATTGGGTATGATAAAAAGTAGTACTAACACTACAATAGTAAATGCCTTAATTGTAGTGGACGAAAACCGGCGCTGCTTGATTTTTTTCATGATATTTAGTTTTTAATTAGCAAAGAACTTTGAATTACAAAGTATATGAATAAAAAAAATAATCTATTGTATTTGTCAGGTGACATCATTATGTTTTCCACCTTTAAGTATTTTTTCTAATGCATTCACATGTTTTTTAAATGCATTCTTCCCGAGCTTAGTCGCTCTGTATTTGGTATTGGGCTTTCTTCCAAGGAAGGATTTATTTATAGAGATATAATCTACTTTTTCAAGGTATTTTAAATGACTGGCGAGGTTGCCATCCGTTAATGACATCCATTGTTTTAATTCATTAAAACTCACATACTCATTGACCATTAAAACCGACATAATGCCTAATCTTATTTTATTGTCAAATGCTTTATCCAGGTCCTTAAAATATTGTTTCATCTATTGCTTATACTTTAAATACATCAAAGTGCCGTAGAGTATATGAAGAACACCAAATCCCAAAGTCCAGAAAAACAATCCATATCCTTGGTAACAGGCAGCCAGCAAACCTAGGGCCACTTCCAATATGCCTAGTACTTTAATGTTTCTATAGGTATAATGAGATGCAATTACTAAGCTAAGACCATAGAATATCAGTGTTATAGGCGCTACTAATCCCATTAACCCTTTTAGTATTAAGATAATAGAGAGCACTCCACCGGTAATAAATGGAATTGCCATGTTGTAGAGCATTTTCAATGCAGCCGGTGTGAATAGTTTTTCCCCAGACTTTTTCGCTGTCCTTGAACAGGTATAAAGCGCTGTTGCCATACTCAATAAAAATACCCCTGTTGCTATTGCTAATAAGTATAGGAGGCCTTTTGACATACTACCGTCTTTAATGTCAAAGTATATTTCTATTGATGCACTATTATATATTAACTTACGAGCATAATATGCTCCGATTGATGCATAAATCCCAGCCATTATGCCGGCCCAGCCACTCAATGAAAGAAATCGGGTTGACCGCTCCATCATTATTCGGATATGTGTTAATTCTTCTTGTAGGTTGCGTTTCATGACAAAGAACTTTGTAATACAAAGCAAATTTATATCAATTTATTGTCCTGGTATGATTTTTTTCTACATTTTTTTTAAGAAAAGGCAGAAAACTACTCCAAATGCCTTTATAAACGCAATATACTTAGTTATTTAGAGCGGAGCTATTGAGTTGATTTATCATGCTCGCCTCAATAAGATAGAACCCAATTCATGCATTAGACCATTTATTGATATATGAATCTATTACTGATAATGTATATTTCAAACCCTTGTCTACAAATTAATTTCGAGTAAGCTTTTCTTTCCAAAGGGTATTATTTTTTCTCTGCTTAAATTTTAAATTATAGTATTTATTTAACTGTCGCATGATCTTCTATTGTGGTGCATTTTGACGTCAGAGTCAAGCATTTCACCCTCATCTGCATAGCCCGATATGCCTCCTCAGTGAATACCCGCTTTTATTGCTGCTAAAAAGCCCCTCTATATGAATTCTTATGCATGGATGGGGTAGAATATCGTACTTATGCAACTCAAGTTTAATTGTGACTATGAGTTACATTTAGAAAATGATACATATTTTAGCAATCTATTTAAGTCCAAATCTCCCAAGCGTAAGGCTAGTCTTCCCTGTTATACTCGATAGTTAATCCTCCCCGGCAAATGTAGGATAAACTAAGGGAGGAATTCAACGTAAAATTTCGATGATTGAACTGGCGAAGGTTGATGTACTTTCTTGAAGTGTACGAGGGGGAAGTGTCGATTAAAACAACAATAGCTTTTTGCTTGTAACTTGACTCCCGTTTTTTAATTCTATAAAATAAATGCCTTTGACCAAGTGATTCAAGCTAAGTGAAGTTTGTCTGCCTATAATTTGTTTAGAAAGCAGCTGTCTACCAGCAATATCCTTTACCACTACTTCACCGGAAAATTGCTTTGGTAAAATAATATAAACCTCTCCGCTTGTTGGATTGGGGAATATTTGAAAGTTAAAAGGTTCTTTTACTTCTGAAACAGCGGTCAAAAGAGGTTCCGGCACCAGCATATTCTCAGGTGCATCACTTAGATATGGAGGTATATTGAGAAAATAGAAAGCTTCTACCCAAAATAGATCTCGAATTTCCCAAAGCGTGTCTCTGTCCATGTCATTTGTCACTGGAATTTTTAAAAATCCTAATTCATCTACACCGTGTTGGATGCCGTCTGTTTGCGAAGGGGCTTTGATATTGATATATGCCCAATCATAATGCAATAAAATGGTATCTACATCGGCCGGAACGTAAAAATACATGGGCGTCCAATTACTGTAACTCAATGGATGTTCTTCTGAGGCTTCTAGTACAAAACGATGTGGAGTGTCAAAAATGGGGAAGTAAGTATTATAGTCCCCATTATCAAATGCCATTTCATACAGTCCTTTTGTGAGCTGAAGATTGTTAATGTCATTTATCTGGTATTCTCCGTTAAAATAGCTATTCTCTAATCTTTTATCAAAAACGTAGGCAGCTGTTGCTGTGTTTTTGATGTATCCTTGCCCTATTTCCGATTCCCAGGAAGGGCTATATACATTAGACTGTCGCATTTCGATGCTTAGGTTTTCATTGGTTTCTGCCTGAAAGTACCATTTGGTTGGACCAAAAGGACCTGCGGACTTTGTCTGGTCGAATGGCTCTATTAGTGGTTCGATTAATGAAGGTGTCTTATCAGGATAAAGTGGTACGAGTTTTTTAGAATAACTTTTTATTAAACTTTCTTCGGTATATTCAGCTAGGTCATTGGCAAGCATCTGTTGCATTTCATTACTTGTGAAATCATCCCCATTATCCATCCAAAGGGTGGGATGGGTATCCATTTCAAAGAAATTCCAACCATCCCACCGATCAAAATTTTCTAATAAGCTATGCTCAAAAAGCAAACGCAGCTGAAATGCCCAAAATTGGATAACATGACGGCGACGGATGCGATAGCCGTATTTCAATAAGGGCAACGCGGCATTTTGAACCATTAAAGTATCATTATTAGGATTAGCGGCTCTTTCTGCCTCATAAAACTCATGAAAAAGAATGCTGTAGTGCACATAACTGTACATGTCTTCTACCCGTTTGTATTCAGGCGTTCCTTCATCGACCTGATTAAATGCCTGTTGGATAAGTTGTAGCCAGCGATTGATTTTGATGTAGGTATTTTCACTTCTTAATTGGGAGGGGTCGTGTTCCCAATTATCATATAGTTCCTTCATTGGTTCGGCAGCATTACCAAAAGCCGATTCTATCCAGTCAGTATACAGACTATCGGCATTGGCATGGATGTCCCACAATAATTTCCGGGCTACGTAATAGGATGGACCGCCACGCATCCAGTTGGCCTGAGATTCCGCGCTAAACGAGCGAACATTCCATTTGTTGTAAATAAAAGGAAGGTGTTTTTTAATGTAATCAAGGGTTACGGTCGGTTGTCCCAGGGGCAGTCCCATATCCCATTGATATTCGCCTAAATAATCGTATATACCAAAGTTTTGTAACCCTGCATTTTTCCAACCTACTGCAATTTCATTAAAACTGAGATTAGAACTATTGAAAGCCAAAGCTAATTGCCCATACAAATGAGGTGAGACGGTCGTATTTTCCGGCGGCACTAAATGGGAGGGGTAAATATAAATCGATGCCTGCGCACCGGGAATGCGTTTTGCCAAACTATCTGCTACATAGTTGGCAATATGCAGTACTTGATCAGCACCATTTCCAAGTGCCAAAGCAGCTGGATGATAAGAGATATTACTTCCGTCATTAGGCTCAATAGTAATCATGAATTCCTTTGGGTTTTCATCGCGATATCTATTCAGCCATTCTATTCTGTTTTCCAACATAAGGTGGGCTAAATCCAAATTGCTGTATTCCAAACTGATACCATCGCCTCCTGCGCCATTGTCCAAATAATCCTGCCAGGTATATCGTGTTCCGTCTTCTTTTGTAGCAAAGTATTCGGGATGTGCCTTAAATTCATCTGGATCTGCAGCCAAATCATCTTGGTAAGAATGTCCAACAGCAAAAGTGGCAGGATAAGCGTTACCTTGCCGAGTAATGATACTGCCTTGTTGTGTTGCTCTAAAGAAATGCACACGATCTTTAGCATTCTGTGTCAATACCGGACCAAAACCATCTCCATCTCCGTTGGCATACCACAAATTTCGGGAAATAAAATCCGGTTCATCGAATTTTTTATGCGTAAAGGCCCAATTTGGATTACTAGGAATAATCGTCCATGCTGGTGATGGGGTCAGAAATTTGCAACCGAGTCGTTTGACAAAATCAAAAATGCCGTGTTGTACGCCTATTCGTTCATTGCCAATTATGAGTATTCGTCTGGCATTGACATCGCTTAGAAATGCTTCTCCATTCATGCCTGTAAGGGTCGCTTTATCGCTATCCGATAACGCTTGAGTATTTTCACGAATGGCCAACAATATACCTGTATCATCATATCCGTTTGTCGCAATCGTGTAGGTATTGCCTTCAATTTGTTGTAAATAATCGGCTAACTCTTCCGCTAAATTGACCATATTGGTATCGTTGGCAGGCTGGATGTAGATGGTTTTATCTTCTAGCTGACTATAGCTCTTTAAGGCATGGAAAATTAGTATGAAAAGTAGGTTAAATAGCTTTACTGTCTTCATGAGAAAGGACTAATTTGATGATGGATAAGTACAATAATAAAAGCCCAATTCGCGCATTCATTTCCGTTGACAAGCAACAACCGGAATTCGTTATTCGAGAGACTTAATGTATACTAAGGATATCTTAATGGGTTGTGATGAGTGTTGATGTTAGAATTAGATCTCAACATACCAAAAGCAAATTTAAGGTATAAAGTGAGATTTGCAACTATTTTAATGCATTTTTTGTTAGGTGAAGTTAGATTTTAAATGGGAATTTGTGTTTACTCTTCGGCTAGGAGCTTGATGTGTTTGAGTGAATTATGCAGACCTTGTTCTGCATTACACTTTCCCTCCTTACTTGCTAACCCTCTCTGATGTAGGGTAAAAATGACTTTCCCTTCCCGTGAGCTTTCAATGCTATATTGAACGATGGGATAATTTTCAGGTTTGTCTTTCAGACCGGAGAAGATGCTTCAATAATTATATTCAAGGAGTCTATATTTTCTAAAACATTTCCCTTGTCTTTATATTGCTGCCCGTGGTATGCTCCCTCTCAAAAGTATGGAGACTGTCTACTTTCCAGTCTGTCTTGGTATCCGTAATGTAAAGAAATTGTTTGATTTTTGTAGGATGAGTTGATACCTTCCGAACTTTGCTGGGTCCTCCAATAATTTCTACGCTTTTAGTGGCCATCCAATTTTTAATCTCCTGTATTTTGTTGAACGAGTTCAGCGAGTTTTAACACTGTTTTCCAATTTCTGGTTGTTGCTGGCACTTTTAATTTGTTTTCAAAAAAACGATTGGTTAGTTTTGACTTATGATATTTATCTGCACAATATATAAAGACATTCTTGCCGTTAATGGTAAATTTATCAGGGCCCGATTGAAGAGATGCCGAACTCGCGATATCTTCATGGGTTGGCTCTTTTTTGAGCATGGTGAGATGCAATCTATTGATATCCACATCGTCTTCTTGAAAATAGGGGTTCTTTTCAATACACACTTCTAATTCCTTTGCAGTTAATACTATTACCGGGACAAAGAAGCCGTATTTAGCAGCAACTGCATCTTCTATTTTTTTTGCTAATTGATCAACTGTCTCATGGGCTTTTGAGTGAAAGATTACATTTCCGCTTTGGATGTAGGTCTTTACAGGGTTTAACCCCATTTTTTTAAATAGCTGCTTCAAATCAGCCATAAGAATCTTTCGTTTTCCGCCAACATTTATTCCTCTTAGAATGGCAATTTTCTTGTTGGTTATACTCATTTGGAGAATGGTATTTACACTGCTTTTCTCAACAGCAAGGATAGATGAACGAACAAAAGGAGGGACGGTAAGTGTTGCTCCTGCACACTGCAAATATATAAGAAACGAACATGAATTTTATTAATTATAAATTCACACAGAAGTATAATTAAAAAAATTCATGTGAGAGCGCAGCGGTTCCATAGCTGCAGAAATTTTATAATACATTTATTATCAATTTATTAGAAAATTTTAAAGATATGAATATTTACATTCTAAAATAGATATTGGTTTTTAATAATAAATCCAAACCAACATTAAAATTCGTCTAATCTTTTGACCCGCCCCCTATCTATTACGCTTATGGTCCCTTAGCAAAAGAAGGATTTGCTTCAAGTCCTCAAATATTCTAAATAAAAGACCTTATGCAATGAATTATTTTATTTGAATGTGCGTTATAGAAGCAGGAGACGAACATGAATTTTATTAATCATA
Organism: Saprospiraceae bacterium; assembly: GCA_026983735.1. Lineage (GTDB taxonomy): Bacteria > Bacteroidota > Bacteroidia > Chitinophagales > Saprospiraceae > JALSTN01. Next base: position 9,252 of record JALSTN010000026.1, read on the forward strand.
TAAAAAAGTTATTAAAACGGGAGAAATCATGAGGAATAAAGTCGGCAAACATTTCATCTTAGTCTTTAGCTTGGGCGCTATGGTTATGGCAGCGGCTTATGCTCGACTCCCCAGATTCTCAGCTCGTCAACTGAGAAAGCCTCCACCGAAGATTATCCGTACTTGTTGCCAATTTGGCTCTGATGTATCGATGGTGGGGATTCCATTTCGAAAGGTCAGTGCCGTAACAGCGCCTCCTCTACTTGGTGCACATGTATACCTGGGAAGCAAAAGCGAAAAAAACGGTATCATTTACACACATACGGGGGGATTTATTGATGTGGGGCACCTACGTGATCAAGCGGATTGGACGGCGTTTTTGTACTACCATTTGAGGAGTAATCGCGATGCTTCCTATTACATCCTTCATTTAGGTCGGGAGGGAGCGGATAAAAAATTGATATTTTATCCATCCCCCGAATTGACCGATAGAGACCTTCTCAATATCGCCGGTCATATCGCCTTCGATCTATCGATGTGGCATGAGATTTCAACCTGGTTTGGGATATCCTATGTGCCATTGATTCCGGAACGGTATTCGAGTTTTTCACCTGAAGATATTTATTCCAATGCCTTGGGTGTGTTATTGGGACAGCGGGCCATTCAAAGTAATGATAATTACGAGGAGGCAATGACGGAAATAATCGATTCCACGTTAATAGCCCTAGATGCTGTTCCGGATATCGAACAGACCAAAGCGGCAATGAATCAAGTCGAAGGGATCTGGTGGTCCCGCAAAGAAAAACTGCCCAAAGGCTCCTTTTTGATTAAGCGGTACTACGATGCTTACCGGCCTCTTCGCCCTTGGTTAATTCCGGAAGATGTTGATCGAGAGCCTACGGTGATTCGATTGGAAGAGTTTACGGAGAGAGGCAAGTTATTAACGGATTATTACAGTTTACAATTTCATACCGGATACCGAATTCCGGTAAAGCGGATATTTCCGGATCGCCAAAACAAATTGCTGACTAACCTGGATTTTCCGCAAGTCGTCCAATGGATACACAAAGATGTGGATAAGGGCTAAATTCCGGTTGAGTGCATATTTCATTTAATTTAGAGAACCTATACTCTTTTCCTTTCTATGATTGCAAATGTTATTAAAATGTTATTTCCACCGTTGATACCATCCTTTAATAGATTTTGTGCATCTGACAAGGAGAGGCATAGAGCCATCTATTGTTCAACATGTATAAATAAGAACCCATGCAACAGACCTTCATTTTTATTTTCATGGCGCTCATCCTTGGAAGTTGTGCGCCCAAAGGAGAAAAGAGGATGAGTGAGTCATCCATACCCCATTTTGACTACGAGGCTGCTTGGAAGAAGGTAGATAGTTTAGAAGATAAGCGCTTGTATAAGTCAGCTTCCAAGGTAGTCGAGGAGATTTTTAAAGCTGCCCGGACGGAGCAAAATAGTCCTCAAAAGATCAAGGCTTTGTTCTATAAAGGCAAATTCTCCAACGAACTTGAGGAGGACAATCTCCTCCACTTTCATACATTGCTAAAACAGGAGATACAGTCTGCAGTATCTCCCGAAAAAGCAATATTACAATCCATTCTGGGGGAGTTTTACGACCGTTATCTTAATGCTAACATGCATGGTTTTAAGCATCGAACGACGACAGCAGACACCTCCAGCGAGGACATTAGAGATTGGCCGCCCAGTCGTTTTATCCGCGCTTCCAATCGACTTTTTTTAGTTTCTATAAAGGATCCGGCATTGCCGACCATTTCATACAAGACCTATGGCGAGATACTCACGAAGGCGGTCAATACAGAGAAGATGCGGGACAATCTCTATGAGATTCTGGCGTATCGGGCGTTGGAACACTTCCAAAAAGACTGGAATTACTTACCTAAATCTAAGAGTCAGCTTGTGATAGATCGAGCGGGTTATTTTAGTTTGCCTTCGGATTTTATCGGTATGAAATGGCCGGATACGTTCTCCGAAGACCTCAAGTTCCGTGCGCTTAGCCTTTTTCAAGAAATAGAGCGTTACAATCTCAAAACGCGTGATTTTGAAGAGCTGCTGGACGTGGCATTAAAGCGATTGGATTGGGTGAAGAGTCAGTATATTAAGCCGGACAAGGAAGCCTTGTATGAAGCCGCCCTGGATAAGCTTGCCAAGAGATATTCCGACCAAACTTACACCGGGGAGCTCCTCTATCGCAAGGCCCGAATGTGGAGCCAATCGGACGGGAAAGTGAAGGCCAATAAGTGGCGATTGAAGGAAGCGCGGGATTTGTGTTTGGAGGTGGAACGCAAGTATCCCCAAACGCTGGGTGCGGTACATTGTCAGCAACTCCGGTTTTTCCTCGAACAACCGGAATACGATATTGACTTGGAGGAAGTTAGTTTGCCGGGAGAGCACCTCTTGCTAAATATCAGGTATAAGCTTGTCAAAAAAATGTATTTCAAAATAGTGCGTTTGCCTGCAGTGTTAGAATCTTCCTTTTATGAAAGAGAAGGGGATTTGGCGCTAGAGCTCATAGCAAAGCCCGCTGTTCACGAGTGGTCGGTAGATCTTCCCGAAGTGGGCGATCTGAGAAACCACGCTGTCGAATCGGCGATTCCGCCTTTAGGATTGGGAAGATATGCTTTGATTTATTCGCCTAATGCTGATTTTAAAGGGAAGGAGGCTAATATGGGTTATCATATTTTTCATGTTTCAAGATTGGCGTACTTCAAGCATTACATTGACAATTATCAGCATTTCCTCGTGGTAGATCGACAGAGCGGAACGCCAATCCAAGGGGCAAAAGTTCTTCTACGAAAACGCAATTATAAGACCGGTAAAGAAAAAGTTGTACAACTTCTGACAGATAGACAAGGCAAGGCAACATTCTTGAAAAGCAAAAATAATCCCTATCTAGTCGCAGTTGTCAACGGTCCCGACTCTTTATATCTGGAAGATTACATCAATGATTGGAGTTGGGGACGGGGCACCTCACTAGTACATGAAAAAGCGATCTTTTTTACGGATCGCTCGATCTATCGCCCCGGACAAACGGTGTATTTTAAAGCGATATACATTAAAGAACTCAATGGGCTCCCTTCATTGGCACATAATCGTCAAATGTTGAAGGTCGTGCTATATGATGCCAATAACAAAATAGTATCGGAAAAGGAACTCAAAGTCAATGATTTTAGCTCTGTCAATGGCAGTTTTACACTTCCGACAGTAGGCCTCAACGGGAGGATGAATCTCAGAGTATCTGGCATGCAAGGATCGGTATCATTCCGAGTGGAGGAGTACAAGCGGCCTAAGTTTGAAGTAAAGATAGATAGGTATGAAAAAGCGTATCAACTCGGTGATACGATCGAGGTTACCGGACAAGCTTTGGCGTATACGGGATTTCCGATTCAGGCCGCAGAGGGGACTTACGTAGTGCGCCGGAAGACTTTTTATCCCTATTTTTTTAGGGAAGGCCGATATTTTCCTTGGGCCTATTCTCCGGATGTAGAGATCGCACACGGCCGCCTTCAGACCGATAAACAAGGGCGATTTAGTTTGCCTGTCGAACTATTTGCCGGGGATGTGAATTTATCAGAGGGATTGCCTTATTTTATGTATGAAATAGCTGTAGACATAGTCGATCAAACAGGAGAAACTCATAGTGCAAAAAGCAGTATAGGGGCGGGAGCAACAGAGGTATTGATGGAATTGGAGGCCAAGGACAGAGTCAAGTCCGATCAGGAAGTCCCGATTAAAATTAGAGCTAAGAATTACAATTCCCAGCCAGTAACAGCCAAGGGAATAGTACATATCTATGCGCTAAAAGCTCCGGAAAAGTACTACAGGACTCGATATTGGGAAGTGCCGGATACCTCTATCTTCGATATCCAACAATTTCATACCCTCTTCCCTGATTATGCCTATACGGATTGGAAGAGAAAGGACACGTGGCAAGTATTGGAAGAGATACAGACTATGTCTTTCGATATCCTCGGAGAGGGGGGGTACCGACTTAAACTACCGAAAGGCGAATACAAATTGGTATTGGACTTTGATGATCCCGGCGGAGAAAAGATTCAGATCCGTCGCTTCGTTTCGGTGTATTCGACAGATCACAATCCGGCAGGGGTGTTGTTGTTGGCAGAGACGGACAAGCCCACATACGAGCCCTCCCAACAAGCCGATCTTCACTTGCAAGCCCAAGTGCCCCTTCACATTTACAGTACTTTATGGAGGCAGTACAAGGTAGAGTTTAGTGCGAGATGGTTAGAATTAGGGCGGAATTACGATCAGACGTTAGGTATTGGGAAGGAGCATAGAGGAGGAGTCGCTTGGGCCAATAGTTTCGTGTACAACAATCGATTTTATACGGTAAATAAAGTATTGGAGGTGCCTTGGATTGATAAAAGACTAACGTATGAAGTAAAGAGATTTAGAAGTACGCTAAAACCAGGGCAGGAAGTGGAATGGGAAATTCAGGTCCTCAATAAAGACAGCATTGGGGTGTTGGCTGAAGTAGTAGCTTCGATGTATGACCTATCTTTGGATGCTATTTATCCGTCTAAATGGCCATCGAAAGTCTCATTTCCCGGCGTATCCTTTGTGAATGATAGGGGAAGTGGATTTGGGAAATCCCATCAGAGCAGGAGGTATTACGAAGATAAGCACGGGCCTGATTTATCCTTTCCGATGGTATACAGGTCCATCAATTGGTTTGGGTTTTCGATTTACAGAACTCGATATGTTCGTATGAGGTCCACTGATATGCTTGAGTCTTCTGAAGTAGTGAGCTATGAAGTACCCTTGATAGATAAAGCATCGGGAAAGGGTAGGACGGATGAGGTTGAAGTCAACAAATGGCCGGAGGAGAAGACAGAGGAGAAAGAGAATCCTGCTCCCTCTTCTAGAACCAACCTTAATGAAACTGTCTTTTTTTATCCTGATATTCGAACGGATACAAAGGGTCGGTTTAGACTAAAATTCAAGATGAATGAAGCATTGACTCGATGGAAGTTGAGGATATTTAGTCATGATAAATTGCTCGGCAATGCCTATATGGAGAAGGAGGTCGTCACCCAAAAAGAGTTGATGATCACACCCAATAATCCGCGTTTCGTTAGGGAGGGAGACCACCTGGTATTCAAAGCTCGGATTGACAATATGCAGGATAAATCTCTTTCAGGAACAGCGCGAATAGAACTCTTGAATGCTTCGACGATGGAAAACGTCACGGATCGCTTTGTGGCAATCGATAAATCACAATGGGAAGCGGAAGCGAAGGGGTCTGCAAAGGTGTCGTGGTCTATGGACGTTCCCTTGGGGAGTGCGGCATTGCTCGTATATAGAGTATATGCTAAAACAGGGCATTTTACCGATGCCGAAGAGGGATATTTACCTGTATTAGTCAACAAAAAACTAGTGACAGAGACGATGCCACTGTGGGTTTCGGGAAAGGATAGCAAGCGGTTTACCCTACGACATTTGGCACAGTCCAAGGGAGAGGACTTGTACCCCTTGAGATTGACGGTGGAAGCGACCTCTCACCCCGCTTGGTTGGCCATTCAGTCACTGTCTCATCTGGATTGCAACAATTCTAAGAATATCGTTTGCCAAACCAATGCTTTATTTGTCAATCTTCTCGGGGCTAAAATACTAGAAGACAATCCTTCAATTCGAAAGGTATTGGAAGTATGGAAATCCTCTGGGGCCCCTATTAATAAAGATGCATTGCTTAGCAATCTTTCTAAAAATCAATCCCTAAAACAAGTTATCCTCGAGGAAACTCCTTGGGTTCTGGATGCAGAGGATGAGGCCCAACAGAAGCGCAATTTGGCCCTTCTTTTTGATCTCAATAGATTGAACAATGAAGCGAATACAGCCTTCCTCCTATTGAAACAGCTTCAAAATAGACAGGGTGGATTTCCGTGGTTTAGTGGTGGAAAGAGTAATGCGTACATTACTCGGTATGTATTGGAGACCTTGGGGAGGATCAGGCAAATACGCGACAAGCCATTCAATAAGGGATTGGAATTGGTCTTGCATAGGGCTATGAATTATACTCAGCGGGAGGTAGTAAGAGAGTATAAAAGACTTTTACAATTGGCTTCCGCGGGAAAAATTAAAATGGAAGACAATCACTTAAGTGCTTCGGTTATTCATTATTTGTACACATTAGGTTTTTATCCCGATTATGAGATTGGGGAGGATTTGAAGGAAGTGCATGATTATTATTATGGGCAAAGTGCTATGTATTGGAAAGATCGCCCTTTGTATTTACAAGGGATGTTAGCGCTGATTCTTCACCGGATGAGCAAGGAAAAAATAGCCAAGGATATATTGCAGGCAGCGGAGGAGCGCTCCATTCGCAGCGAAGAGTTGGGGATGTATTGGAAATCGTATCATGGGTATTTCTGGTATCAGCATCCGGTAGAGACCCAGGCAATGATGATAGAAGCCTTCTCTAAGTTAGAGCCGGATACCGATGTGATGGATCAACTTAAGGTGTGGTTGTTGAAAAACAAACAAACGCATCGTTGGAAGACCGGGAAGGCGACGGTATCTGCGGTTTACGCTTTATTGCATGGAGAGGGGGAGGGGCTGGAAGTAGGAGCACCGGTTCATGTAAGTGTCGGTGGAATAGATATCACTCCTCCAGCAGAATCAAGTGAAATTCAAGCGGGGACCGGATATTACCGCAAGGTTTTTGAGGGGAGAGATATAGCTCCTTCCATGGCCAATATAGTCCTCCAAAATCCCAATAAAAGTATCGCTTGGGGAGGGGTGTATTGGCAGTATTTACAAGACTTGGATAAAATTAAAAAATCGGTGGAAACCCCGTTAAAACTCGAGCGGACGCTCTATGTCGTGGAGAATACCGACAGGGGAGAACGTATGAAAAAAGTATCTGCAGCTCCTTCTCTTCATCCGGGAGATATCGTCCGGGTAAAGATCAGAATTCAAGTGGATCGACCGATGGAATTTGTTCATTTGTCGGATCAACGAGCGGCCTGTTTCGAACCCATTCGCCCCCTTAGCAGATACGAATGGCAAGGAGGATTGGGGTATTATCGCAATCCCAAGGATACTAAGATGCATTTTTTTATGGACTATTTGCCGCGCGGGGTATTTGTGTTGGAATACGATCTGCGGGTCATGCAAGAAGGAGAATTTTCCAATGGTATCGCAGAATTACAAAGCTATTATGCACCGGAATTTAGCAGTCATTCCGACGGCATGAAGATCTCCGTACAATAGGAATTAGCAGTGCTATTTTGTAAGGGGTTTTCTACAGGGTCGTATGGAGCCATTTGTAGAATTCCCGATGCCAAATCAAGGAGTTTTGGGCTTGGAGTACCCAGTGGTTTTCATGGGGGAAGTATAACAGTCGGCTTTTGATACCTCTCAATCGAGCGGCTTGAAAAGCAGCTAAACCCTGACCGACGGGGACGCGGTAGTCGATGCCTCCCTGAATGATGAGAATGGGCGTATCCCACTTGTCTACAAAATTCATCGGATTGAATTCGTGATAGGCCTTTTGTGCGACGGGATTGTCTTTCTCCCAATACGGTCCGCCCAGATCCCAGTTGACAAACCACATTTCCTCGGTTGTACCATACATGCTGTACCAATCAAAGATCCCGTCATGGGAGACAAAGGTCTTAAAACGCCCTTCGTGGTGCCCCATGAGATAATAGGCGGAATATCCACCAAAACTTGCACCTATGGCGCCTAATCGACTTTTGTCAACATAGGGCTCTGTCGAGAATTCATCGATGGCCGTCAGATAATCTTTCATGCATTGTCCTCCGTAATCCTTGCTTATCGCTGCATTCCAATCTACGCCCCATCCGGGCATACCTCGTCGATTAGGGGCGATGATGATATAACCATGGGCGGCCATCAACTGAAAATTCCATCTGAAGGAATAGAACTGGGAGAGAGCTCCTTGGGGGCCTCCTTGTAGATAGAGCAAGGTCGGATATTTTTTAGTAGAGTCAAAGTCGGGTGGATAAATCACCCAGGAGAGCATCTTCTTATGATCGGTGGTGATAGCATAACGTGGTTTGACTACACTTAGCTTGACAGACCGGTAAATGTCGTCATTGACGTGTGTGAGTTGTCTCATACTCCCCGAAGTAAGGTCTACGACATAGAGCTCGGCCGCGTGATTCATATCGGTGCGGGATACGACGATCCGATTGCCGGATTGGCCCAAGATGCTCCGGATATCAAACTGTCCATGGGTGATACGCTGGATGACGGAAGGCTTATTTTCCTCGGGCAATTGTACGGAGAAGAGCTGCTTGGTACCTTGATAGGGGGCGGTAAAATAGATTTTTTGGCCATCCGTACTCCATTTAAAATGGCTAACTGTTCCATCCCAGTGTTGGGTGAGGTTGTATTTTTTTTCTCCGATAAGGACGATGATGTCATTTTTGTCAGATTCATAGCCCGGGGATTTCATACTGAGCCAAGCTAAGATTCCTTGGGAAGAAAAAGCCGGCGCCATGTCATATCCCTGCATTCCCTCGGTGAGATTGACGGTAGTGTGGTGGGTTATATCGTAGGAGAAGAGGTCTGTATTGGTGCTGAGAGCGTATTGGGCACCTGAAGCGCGTTTGGTGACATAGACGATGTGTCTGCTATCCGGGTTCCAGATAAAGTCTTCTTTTCCACCGAATGGTTGTTGTGGACAATCGTATGGAAGTCCTTGCATGATGTCCCTGCCTATATCGAAGGTGTCGTTTTGCTTTTGATGTACGAAGACATGACTAAAAGCACCATCTTCCCAGTGATCCCAATGTCGATAATTCAAATCATCGTAGATTTTGACGTCGGAGGCTTTAAGATTGGGATAATAATCTTCCCCGGACACCTTCATCATTTTGACGGGGCGAGCAGTAATTTTGAATTGTCCGTCGGGAGAGATGCGATCATCTGGCAATAGGGATTGGGCATGTTCAATCGGACGGGGGGACCCACCTTCTATCGGAATAACAAATTGCTGCGTGTGGGCGCTATTGCTATCTACATTGTAATACTTAACACCGTAGATGACTTGACGTCCATCAGGTGTAATTCCGATACCGTATACCCTTCCGAGTTGTAGTAATAGTTCCGGGGTCATGACCCTTTGAGCAGGGGCAGCAATGGAGAGTAAAAGGATCCATAGAGATGAGATAAAATACTTCATTAGATTTTAATTTTGTGAGCATGCATCGGTTACATCCGTTCAGAAATAGATTAAATGTATACCAATTTTGTAGATATTTTTAAAGATATGAATGGATCTCGCCAGTCAAAAGCACTTTTATAGAGCGAAACAAGTCTTTACCACAACCCCCCGTGACTTCCCGCCACTGCACCTACAATGGTGACCAGACTGAGAAGCAACAAGAACCAATGTAGGCGTTGGATAGCGCGCATGGTTTTATCCGGATCTTTCCTCCCGGTCTCTCGATACCAACGCTGAAGTACGAAGGGCTCGAGGATAAATATAACTATCGTAAAAAGCAGCCATACCAAGGTCATCGTATGTACCCACCAATACTTCCATTCCAAATAGCGATGCCAGGCATCTAGCCTATACAGCATATAGAATCCCGTTAAACCTGCCAACAGCGTAGTCACCTTAGCTTGTAGGGAAAAACGCCCTTCCAGCTCTTCAAACAAACGGAGCATATCTGCTTTATTTTCCATTCTCCTCACTGCCGGAATAATCACCGAAGTAACCATGGCGACACCGCCGATCCAGAGCACTATGGCAAGGACATGAAGCATTCTTGCAAGGGTCAGATCATGGATTGTCATGATACGGAGGTTAGATACGCACCTTAAACGCATGAACCCCATTTCTCGTTCGCACATGAAGGAGATAATATCCGGGAATGGGGTGGGAAGTAGGCATTACCCGTATTCCCTTAGAGGTCTTGAAAAGTTCAATGGGAACGCGTCTGCCTGCCATTTCATACAAAAGTACCTCAGTTATCTCTTTTCTGCCGGTGATAAAAGGAACGGGTCTACGGTCGACCATTTCATACCGAACAGAAAGGCCTGCAACCTTCTTAGGCTGTGTGGATAGGCTGGGTTGTAATATGAAATGGTGGACATGCACCAGAGAATCCTCATAGTAGTATTCGATGGTCCATTGTCCCCATTGAGGATTTTGAGGGAAACGAATATAGGTGAAATAGTAATAATACCACCAATCCTTTTTGTAATTGTTTTTGAATGTAAACCACACTTGGTTATCGGGGGTTTTCCATATGACCTTGGAGGTGGCGCCTTTACGAAGGCCGTATTGGAGTCCCCAAAAGGTGATAATCGAATCCTCGGGAGTGAAGACCGTACGTTCTTGAACACGAAATCTAAGAGAGTCCACCGTAGGGATAAAATTCATCATCCCTCCCTCCCAAAACTTGTAACTCGTATCGTAAGGCAATGGCTCTTTCCAACGGGTGATGGGGTTGCCGCAAGGCCCTTGGAAGGGATCGACAAGGTAGAGCGAATCAAACCATGTTTCGAAATGCAAGTGTGGATCGGTAGAGTTTCCCGAGCTACCCACTTCTGCTATACGCTGTCCGGGAGAGACCGTCTCCCCGACCTGGACGAGCATGGAATTCTTCTTGAGATGGGCGTAATAGGAATACATCTTATTGGGGTGGCGGATCGCGATGTAATTGCCAAATCCAAGCGGAGGGACAGTCTTGGTATTTCGGTCATATTCCCCATCGTGAATAAAGGTGACGACGCCGGTATCTGCAGCCAAAACATAGACCCCGCTGTCCATTTGGGGGAAACTTCTAAGGACCATATCTGTCCCTTGATGTCCCTTGTAGGTTTTGGTGCCGCATTGGTGATCCTTGACCCCTCCCCAGTCGACGTAATTGACGATGATAAAGTCTTTGCCGTATTCGGCTTCCAATGGAGTGACGAACTGCCCGTTTTGAGCCGAGATCGGAGCTGTCCAAAGTATAAAAGTTGATAGATAAAAGACCGATTTGATTATTTTTTTTAACTCCATACTTTTATATTTAAGGTTGATTTATTCAAGTGAAAAGGTGTCATTTTAGGCCTCTTCGTTTCATCTCTTGGCGGATATATTGGAGTTCTCGGCTCATTTCTCCTGTGATGGAGGTGTTTTCTTCCGCTCTTCTAATGAGGTATGGCAAGACTTCTTTGACCGGGCCGTAGGGAAGGTATTTGGCGACATTATACCCGTTTTTGGCAAGGTTGAAGGTGATGTAGTCTGCCATGCCGTAGAGCTGGGAAAAGTTAAGATGAGCATGGTTCTTGACGATATCTCTTTCCCGGATCAGTTCGGCTTGTAGCTTGTTGGAGTAGAGATTGTGGGAAGCGTTGCAAGAGGCGAGGTCTTCGTAATGGTCCACGCAGAATCTTATGGCTTCATTGTAAGCCTTGTCGGTCGCTTGCTTGTCAGGGTGAATGGGGGAGGGATACCCCATTTCAAGAGCTCTGGCACGTTCTTTGTCCATATAGGCTCCTCTAACCAATTTACAGCCGAATATACATCCGTTTTCTTTGATGTATTGATAATCTCGTTTTAGGCGGGCAAGCGCATCTGTACGATAGAGCTGGTAAGTCGTGTAGACGATCGCTCGATCCCGATTGTGCAGGAGCATCATTTCAAGTACGATTTGATCGATGGGGTTTTGCAACCATGTTTCCTCCGCATCGACAAAGACGGCTACGCGATACTCTTTTGCAAGTTGACAGATCTCATCAAATCGATGATGAAAGCGTTCCCATTTGAAAGCTTCTTGTTCGCTCAATGGCTTACCTGATTGTTTGACTTCGAGAAGATGATCATCGACTAATCCGGTTAGTTTCATGCTCACTACAGGAACGGCATCACTGGAGGCTGCATAGGTGATAGTCTGCAAGATTTGATCTTTGGTATAGTCGAGGTCTTCTTCATCGGATTTTCCTTCGGCACCGTAATCCAATATGCTCTGTGTGTCAAAATTCATAAGTTTTTGGATGGTATTAGTACAATCCATTAAGTTTTCTCCTCCTGTGAATTGCGCGAAGACCGTGCGACGCACGATGGTGTCAAAAAAGGGTAGTCGCAATCGATTGGCCAAGAGTGCTAATCTGGAACCCAAAGATACAAGCCATGGGATATTCATAAGCCTAAATAGGCGGTACATCTTTTTTAGCTCTTTGTCAGAGAGTTGCTCAAAAGCAATCTTTGTATTAGAAAAGTCCACAACACCCGGAAGGGGGTCACTAGGAGGGTCTTTTTCTTTTTTCATACGAGTTGTAGGTAATTTGGGACAAAAATAATAGGCTTTAAGATATTTAACCCAAATCGTGCATTAGAAAATTAATAAAAACCCAATTTATTTGAATAACAATTGATTTTCAGTTGAAATTTTGCACATGGGTATGAATCTATCCTGTTGAAAGTTGCTTATTATTTGAGAGGAATACATTTTCAAATCAATGATACTAAAACATTCCTAAAGCGTGAAAAGTCTATATCTACATTAGGAGAATAGCGTCGGGATGGTGGCATATTCGGGTGGTGCAATATTTGATCCGTCTCTTTTTGTAAATACTCTTTACCGATGAATCTAAGGTATGAAACGAACATGAATTTTATTAAACATAAATTTCACACAGAGTTTTGTTTAAAAAAATCATGTGAGAGCGCAGCGGTTACATAGCTGCAGAAAATTTGTAATACATTTATTTTCAATTTATTAGAAATTTTTAAAGATATGAAATAAAAGTAGACCCTGCTCTTTTGTCGCAAGAGCGAATTATGCCGTTAGCATGCAGATCTTATTGGAAAATGTGATTAAGCACAACATTATTCAGCCTGTTCAGCCCATGGTAATCCGGATTCATTCGGATGATACTTATATAATCGTAAGCAATACTACTAATCAACCAAAAGCTACTTGATCCAAAAGGACACAATCGGGGCTTAAAAATATTAGAGATCGCTATAGATCACGGACTGGACAGGTTATAGAAACCGAGCAAGGGTGGAGACTTATACCGTCCGGTTGCCCTTGAGGCCCTTATAAGGGGAACCTTGAATGAACAATTTGTAGTGGTTTAATTTTGTAGACAAAAAAAGCCCCCATGCAAGAGTCATGGAGGCCTTTTCGATCCTACTTAAGCGACTAGCGCGCTCTTCGTTTTTCTTTATAGCGTTTGAGATTGCGTTTGGCTATTTGTACTGATTTTTCAGTGGCAGATTCAAATGTATCCGCTGCTCCGGATGCGATAATAAGATTCCCGGGGACCAATATCTTCACATCGACGACTTTCTCCTCTTTGCCTCCATTGGCCTCTTCTTTTGCCCATGCGACGACATCGATTATTCGATCATAATACTGTTCCAACTTAGCCAATTTCTTAGACATAAATTGCTTCGTACCATTTTTAATGGAGACATCTACCGGTCTGATTTGAACATTCATATTTTATGTTTTTGGTGAGTAAATAAGTATTCTAATATATCACTACCCGTCCCCTTTGGGATGAGCGAGTCGATAAACTTCTTTTAATCTTTCTATGGAATTATGGGTATAGATTTGTGTGGCAGCGAGATTTGCATGTCCAAGTAGCTCTTTAACAGCATTGAGGTCTGCCCCGTTATTGGACAGATGAGTTGCAAAACTATGACGCAATAAATGTGGACTCTTCATCGAAATCGTTGATACCCTTGCTAAATGCTTTCTCACTATATTATAAACTATTTTAGGGGTCAATTTGTTGCCTTTATCCGACAAGCAGAAGTAAGGAATTGCGGTTCCCCAAGTGTGATTTCTTATTTTTGTATAGCGCTCCATCTCTCTTAACAAATTGGTTCCGAAAGGAATAATCCGTTCTTTTCCTCCTTTGCCCAATACTTTAAGATTCATACGTTGGAGGTCGATATCCGTATATTTTAGATCGATTAGTTCCGCGCGGCGCACGCCGGTATGATACAGCAATAACAATATCATTCGGTCTCTATGTCCGAAAGGATTATCTTCAAAATGCTCAGGGGCCAATAAGGCTTCCATTTCACTCTCTTGTAAAAACTTTGGAAGACGTTTGGGAATCTTGGGAGAGATGACCTTCGCAGTGGGATTGGCGCTTATACGCTCAGTCTTCACTAAAAAATTAAAATACGCTCTTAATGCCGAGATCTTTCGATTGATTGTCTTTGCCCCGATGCCCCGCTCTATCAGATGGACCATCCACGAACGAATAAAAGTATGCTTCACCGATTCAGGTTCCTC
>JALSTN010000027.1 GCA_026983735.1 Saprospiraceae bacterium
AAAATATGTTGAAGCAAATCAAGATAACTCTTCATGGGTGCAAAAGTAACATATTAAAATTTAACAGATACGTTTTTTTGTCCCTTTTTGCAAAATTCACTAAAAAACAGTTTTACATAAAGTGCTATGAATGCTCAAATGGGTATTTTCAAGGGTAGGCAGAAGTCCACTTTGCCAATTAATATAATTGTTCATAGTGTTTGGTTTTTAATTATAAAAAAAACCTTCCCAATACCAAATGCAGTAATGGGAAGGTTTTTATCCGTGGAGCTGCGGGGAATCGAACCCCGGTCCAGAGAAAGCATAAGCTAGCTTTCTACATGCTTAGTTGTAGATCGAATTTTCGAGAGAATGTCAGCTCTACAACGGCGTCCATCCTCCTTAGTCCCTGTTTTCTCAGCGTATAGGCAGAACCTACCTAAACACCCAGTCTAAAATTTGGTTGATACGCGGATAAGTATGTATTAGACATCAACTCATCGGCATATTAGCGTTCTAATCCCTAGGATTAGGCAGCTAAGGCAAAATTGTTATTGCCAACTATTGGTTCGATAACCATTTATTAGCGCAGTAAGTTATCATCCTGCGGCATGCTTACTAACCCATGTTCTTTCCTGTCGAATCCGATCAGCCCCATGAGAGACTTCACCCTTGTGAAGCAACTAATAAACAATAGCCTTCAACAAAAAGTTCCCCATGGTTACATTCTTTATTGATATTACCTCTTTCTCCATTAGAAGAAGCATCCCTGGTGTAAAAATGGAACATTAAAACACACAATCCTTCATGTGAATTAGGAAAAAAGTGATTTTCTACCATATTGTGAACAAATCGGACATTGTATCGGGTCGTGTCCTCTGGCCGGACAGTATTCTCGTCCAAAATAAATAATCTGTAGATGAAGTTTGTTCCAGGTCTCCGCGGGAAACACTCGTTTTAAATCTTCCTCCGTTTTCACTACATTTTTCCCAGTGCTGAGTCCCCAGCGATATGCCAAGCGATGAATGTGTGTATCTACAGGAAATGCCGGATACCCAAATGCTTGACTCATTACGACAGATGCGGTCTTGTGTCCCACTCCGGGCAAGGATTCCAAGTCGGCATAATTCTTCGGGACTTTTCCCTCGTGTTGCTCGATGAGTATTTGTGATAATCTATGGATCGCTTTAGACTTATTTTTGGACAGCCCACAAGAGCGGATGATAGATTGTATCTCTTCTACCTCCAATTCAACCATTTCATACGGAGTAGCCGCCTTTTCAAAGAGGGCAGGGGTAATCTTATTTACCCTTTCATCCGTACATTGAGCAGACAATAGTACTGCTATTAATAAGGTATATGCGTCCTTATGATTCAAAGGGATGGGGACCTCCGGATAAAGTTCATCGAGCTTCTCTCTGATCTTAGCTGCTTTTTCCCGCTTGGTCATTCTCTTACTTTCTGATTGTTGAGGTTGAACAATAGTAATTTATCTTTTATTTTACCCATTTTAATCGCTCTTGTATCTTAAAATTATTAAGTTCAATGATGTATATACCTTTTTTCAATGTACTGACAGGAATCTGTTTGACTTCATCCTTTGCCCAGTGAAGTAAATCATCTTCTACAAGCACCTTGCCTTGTCTATCTACAATTTTCATATCGATAGAATTCACTTTATCATTGCCGATATATTTAATATTCAGTTCCTCATTTACGGGATTGCCTAACAACAAAAATTGTTTGGGCTGATCCTTTGCTATATCCTTGGTCTTAATCTGAAGATTCCGCTGACCATCTGCAAAGAACACGCCCCATCTTCCTCCATCCAAAAAGATAGAAGCATCGCCTGAAGCTTTAATTTTATTAGACTCCACTCCGATTAAACCAAGAACAGGGTTACCGGATTGATCTGAAGCATTAAATACGATATTTTTATCATCTATGGAGTAGTTTGGGAAACCCAATTCTGAATTTTGAAAAATTGAGCCAATCTCTCCTGTTTCAATATTCGCACCCAGTACGGCATATTGATCGGTGCCCGACCTTTGATCCAAGATATCAAATGCAATCACATACGGTGAATTTTTGGAAAAGACCGGATTGCCGATACTTACTTTCTCCGGAAGATCGGAAATAAGTTTAGAGACCTTCCCCGACCCCCAGTCTCGAGTGTTGTTATCCCAGACATGTACAAATCCGATATCCCAATACTCATAATTAGCTCCGGTCGAAGATCGAATTCTGCTCAGGGCATCATATAAGATATACTCTCCCGAATGATCAAATTCCATAGCCTCGGCATATTGGACATCACCGGCTTCCACACCATCTGCTGTGGTTGGATTATACAAGTCTATTTTAACCCCTTCACTTTTAACGAAACTCCATACAAAGATGCTTGGCTCAGGACTATCCCCCAGTAAGGCCAAAGAGTTACCATCTTTAGAGATTACAGCATTTCTCCAGGGTTGTTTATCATCCACGATGAACAACTGATAGCCCCCATTCGATTGCCTTTGTAGACCATAGATTTTTTTATCATTTCCTACGAAGACTCCTAAGGCCCCATTGTCCGTCATGCTTACTTTACTGCGAATCCCCTGATTGAAGAGTTCGTCTGGCTGATTCTGTGTTCCAAGGTTAAATAAAAATATCGAATTATAATCCTTGTCATTTGCCAAGAAAAACCAGGTTCCCGGATTGATCGGCAAATCATTTAATTTCCCATTTCCACCGGTGCTGCCTCCCGAGCCTATTCCCACTGCTGCAAAGGCATTTTTGGCATCTTCCACCTCTTGACTTCCATAAAGATCCTGTGCTGATTTTATGATAGCTGCGCGCAAGTCTACAAACTGTGATGATCGGGTCAAATACCGTGACAATGCTCGATAGTAGATCCTCTCTCCTTGTTTTTTGGCATTCGCCTCTCCTACTCTTTTGGCCATATTTTGAACAAAAAGGTAATAGGCATAGTTGGGGATTCCGCTGTTAATATGTACACCGCCATTATCTTGCTCACCGTGATATTGCTCATTGACATGACGAGGCTGCCATCCCGGATCCCCTAGACGACTTCCTCCATTATGAGGGTCACTCATATCCCGCAAAAATCCAGAGGGGAACGCACTTCTCTTCACTACATCCTCTCCTAATTGCCAATCCTCTCTGTCAATCATAGTCCCAAATACATCGGCCATGGATTCGTTAATTGCTCCAGATTCTCCTTCATAATTGAGATTTGCAGTTGCACCAATTACACCATGTGTCATCTCATGGCCAGCCACATCCAATCCCCCCGCCAATTTATTATATGCATTTCTGCCATTGCCATAGAACATGGCCTTGCCGCTCCAAAAGGCGTTGTCCATTCCACCTCCGTCCGTTTCCGATACATTGTATATAGAGATGATATTCCCGCCCTGACCATTAATGGAGTTGCGCGCATGCACTTGCCTGTAATACTCGTAAGCTACGCTGCCGTTATAATGCGCCGAAATCTGAAGGGGGCCCCAACGATTATCTTCACTAAATGGCAACCCAACTTCAAAATTTTGATTTTGTGGATGTGTACTTCCTGCATCCAGTGTAATTAAAGCGCCGATAGGTTCTTCTGGCATTCTTGAAGCACCGGCATTATACATAGATTTGGATGCATCCAGCAGATAGTTTTTCCCGTCTTGATTCCATACATGAATCGTCTGTGTCTTTCCATTCAAGTCGCGGCCGGTCGCTGTTCTATCCCCGGCTGACGGGGGAGGTGCGACTAATTTCAATTCGCTGTTCTCCTTCGAATTAGCTATGGCATGGGATTTAGTATTACCATCTAGAGAGCAAGTCAAATAGACTTTTTTAATTATTCCTCCTGTTCGTGCATCTACAAATGTGGACCAATGATCTATTGCTGAGGTATAATAATCAAGGTGCCACGTAAGGACGAGACGATCTTTATAAAAAAAATACATGAGTTGGGTACGGGTGGGTTCCTTCAATTGAATCCCTATACGCTCTCCTTGGGAAGTACTCTTGGGCTCTTTAGCAATCGTCGATAGATTTACTCCTTCCAAGTCACTCACTATTTTAATCGCATGTTTTTTGGATATCTGTGTCCCTTTTCTTTTAGAGAATAATACATTCGTATAATAATGTCCATTAAAATAATTCAGACCCTCCTCATTACCGTGAAGCATAATTTCCCCGCCATAAACAGGGATTCCATCGAGAACTTGACGCATACGTATATGCAACATACCCAATTCATCCCATTCTTCACTTACGATTTCAAATTGATTTTCCGGATGATCGAGATGGAGTTCACTGGCTATGTCTCCAAGAAATTCTTGAACTGCGTTATGGACATTTCCCCTCTCCTTGATATTCCCCTCTATTTTTTTATGGTATGAAATGGCAACAGGACGGCCATTTTCATCCTTTTCCAGGACGATGGGTTGACCTAGGGCTTTAGCTAATTGGCCAAAAGAAAAATGCTTGGTTTCAAAATTCAATTTGGGTCCGGAATAAGGATTGGGCTCTAGAAGAATATCACTTTGAATAGCTGGTAGGACTGTGCTCCCCCCCTTTGTCCCAAACTCAATCTTTTTAAATGGGGACTGGCCACTCAATCCTAAAAGGAAAGCCATATTCAACAAAAAAAACTGGACTATTATAATTAAACTTTTCATGATGATGTGTTTATGTGCAAAATTAATCCCACTACATGGTCTACATTCCAAGCAAAGATACACAAAATTTAAGTATTTAAACTTTTCCTTGCTTTACCACTTCTCAATAAAAATCAGAGCTGGAGGTCAAAACTTTTATAGGCTTCCTTTCCAATACATTAACGAATATGGATTCATCTCAGAATCTCCATCGTCCTATCCTTTCGAATTACGATCAAAACAAATAACCTTTAACAATCCATATCTAATAAAAATAAGGCCGTAACCTAACTAAAGAAAGCAATAAAATACCTAATAATCGGTCCAATTATTGGATTATATCTCTAAGACAATTTTACGATGACCTCCCAACTCCGCTTGCTCAAAGGCTGTCTGGCCTTGGCTTAATGGAAAAGTGTCTCCTATTTCCGGAACTATTTCATGTTTTCTAACAAAATCAAGCATATCCTCAAAGTCTTTTGGACTTCCCATAGTCGAGCCCAGCAAATTTAGTTGTTTCCAAAATATTATTTGAGGAGAAAGGGCAGGAATCACACCGGTAGTTCCACCGTAAGAAACCAATCTCCCGCCGAAATCCAATAATTTAACCAGTGAAGTATAAGCCGCCCCTCCTGCACTATCCACTATCAAATCAAAACTATTGACCTTGGATTTTAATACCCCCGCCCAATCTTTCTCTTTATAATTGGCCATACTATAGCAACCTTGCTTTAAGGCACGTTCCAGATATTCATCCTTACTGGAGGTTACGCTTACTTGAGCCCCTACTGCCAGAGCAAATTTCATTACCAAATGAGCAACACCCCCCCCAATCCCAGTGATTAAGACTCGATCTTTTGGGGTTATCCGCCCTCTAGTAAAGAGGGCCCTCCATGCGGTCACACCCGCCAACGGTAAAGCTGCCCCTTCCTTCAAGCTAAGATGGTTAGGAAGTGGATAGATGTTATTTTCAGGAACAGAAACTTGCTCTGCAAAAGTACCATTTAGTGGCATTCCAAGAATACTGAAATTCTCCCCCTGATGCGACTCCTTATTCCCCCAATTAAACCCCGGATTTATTATTACAGGTTTATCATCTAACCAGCCGGAACCATCAGAGCCCAAAATCACCGGCACCCGTATATGGGCATATTGCCCTTTCTGTATCCATATATCTCGCCGATTAATAGCCGCATAATTGAGCCGAACGATCCGGTGATTATTTATCTGCTCGGGTTCCGGGTAATCCGGAACAAATGATAAAGGTTGGTGTAATGCTTGAAGTACTAAGGCTTTCATTCGCAAAGGGAGCTTTCTGTTCGAATAAAACAAAAACACAAAGATGTATAAAAAAAGCATTACTACCAAATCTACCCCCTAAACCCTGCAGTAGAATGTAAAATATCCAATTCAGCAATATATACGTGGTTCAAAATAGAGTCTATTGCTGAGGTTGGGGTGGGTTCAATACCAGTTCTTATTCTTAATTTTCCCTTGCAAATAATTTTTCAACAAAAGCTTCCTCATCGAAGGGCTGAAGATGATCGATCCCCTCTCCTACCCCGAGGTACTTGATCGGGATTTTAAATTCATGGGAGATTCCTATGGCGACCCCTCCCTTGGCAGTACCGTCTAGCTTAGTTAAGGCCAGGGCTGAGACTTCTGTAGCTTCTGTAAATTGTTTACATTGTTCTATTGCATTTTGTCCCGTTGTCGCATCAAGAACCAAAAGGACTTCATGAGGCGCCCCCGGCATTACCTTATCCATCGAACGCTTAATTTTCGATAATTCCTTCATCAAATTAACCTTGGTATGAAGTCTACCTGCCGTGTCAACAATTACAATATCTGCTCCAGTATCTACCCCATGCTTGACGGCTTCGTAAGCTACTGCAGCTGGATCTGTATGCATGCCTTTTGAGAAGAAATCCACACCAACCCGTTCTGACCAGATCTTGAGTTGGTCCACTGCAGCTGCACGAAAAGTATCCGCAGCACCCAATACAACAGTCTTGCCTTGCAATTTGAATTGATGAGCCAATTTTCCTATCGTGGTCGTTTTCCCCACTCCGTTAACACCTACAACCATCAGCACAAATGGGGAAGGAGAAGAGGGGATATCAAATCCCTTCAATTCCGTTGTATCCTCATTAGAAATCAATGAAATGATCTCTTCCTTGAGTATGTGGTGCAGTTCTTCGGTGCCTAAATACTTATCTTGCGCCACCCGGTTTTCCAATCTTTGGATAATCTCGATAGTTGTATCCAACCCAACGTCCGAGGCAATCAAAGCGGCCTCTAACTCGTCCAATACTTCATCATCCACCTTAGATTTGCCGGCAACAGCATGGGTTATCTTGGATAGAAATGATTTTTTCGTCTTTTCTATCCCTTTTTCTAAATCCTCTTCTTGTTTCTTTGAAGAAAAAATACGCTTAAAAAAACTCATGCAATTGGTATTGAGAACAGGTTAAAAATTGGAATGTCAAAATAAAATACCCCTTTGTAAAAAACACAAAATGCCCTGACATTTCTGGCTAATAAAACCAATGAAATGCAGGGCTATTAGTTACGCAAAAAGCGTTGTTACTTCGTCTTATCACTGAAGAAAGCATCTACTTCCTCCTTATGGATAAATACTTCTTTGAAAGAATAATGTCCCGTTTCCGGATTCTTTATGCTCTTAACAACCTTAACAAAATCTCTTCCTGAGCCAACATTGGCTGCTCTTTGAGCAATCCGGGCGTTTTTTGATACTTTCTTAGCCATAGTACTTATTTAATTTCGCGGTGAAGGGTATATTTTCTTAGAATTGGATTATACTTCCTAAGCTCCACTCTCTCTGGAGTATTCTTCTTATTCTTTTGTGTCACATATCGCGATGTTCCAGGCATACCCGATGCTTTATGCTCTGTACACTCTAGAATAATTTGAAATCTGTTACCTTTTGATTTTTTAGCCATGATTATACTTTTTTCAGTTTAACACCGGTATTTAATCCCTTCTTTTCTAGCTTTCGAAGATAGTTGTACACTCCGATCTTATTAATTGTACGCAAAGCATTAGCAGAAACTTTCATGGTCACCCATTGATCCGTCTCAGGGATATAAAACCGTTTTTTATGCAAATTAGGCAAAAAACGCCTTCTTGTCTTTCGGTGTGAATGTGAGACATTATTGCCCGTAATGGGTCTTTTTCCGGTCAGTTGACAAATTTT